>JAZFUH010000087.1:0-13406 GCA_036447125.1 Acidimicrobiia bacterium
GTACCGACGATGATGATCACGGCAGGGGCAATAGGCATCCTGTCCGTGGTGAGCGGACTCATCATCAGCTACCACGCCCGGACGTCGGGCTCGGCCACTATGGCCCTCATCCCGATAGTCCTGTTCTTCGTCGTGCTGGGAACCAAGTCGGTGAGACGACATGCTTCTGCCTGAAACCGCTTAGGACGCCTTGCGACGCTCGCGGTCACGCATCCTGCGACGCATGCGTCTGCGCTCCCCAGAATCAAGACCACCCCAGACGCCGGCCGCCTGATTGGTAGCAAGTGCATACTGCAGACAAGCTTCCATCACCGGACACTCGGCGCAGATCTTCTTTGCGGCCATTGCCGCAGATTCCTCTTCAGACGCCGGGAAGAACGTGTCGCTCCCGACACCGCTGCATGCCGCAGCTTCCCTCCAGCCGGCATCCGGTTCCCACATCAGATCGCTCAACGTAAGCAATGTGCCATCCCTCTTCTCATTAGGGAACCTTATAACGACTACGAGCGTGTGTGTATTCCTTTTTTTCTTGAAGAAACCTGATACGGCTACTGGTCGATCGATCTCGGCCCGGTATCACGGTGCGTGAGATCTGTGCGAGAGGAGCCTCAGATACCTGAAACAGAGCCCGGATCTGAATCATCGTGGGTCCAGGTCACCGTTGAGTCGACGGCCACAACGCCCTCGACTCGGGAGGCAAGCTCCTCGAGCATCCGGCCATCTGTCCGCGTTGGCACATGGCCAGAGATCTCAGCAACGCCGTCAGAGACACTCACCGTCACCTCCCCCGGGGTCAGCTGCAGAACGCCTATGGCTACTCCGGTGAGAATCTCTTCCGCCAGGGCCTCGTCCGGCCTTGCGAAGACGCCCATCACGTCTGCGCGAGAGATGATCCCGCACAGCGTTCCGTCGGGGAACACAACGGGAAGTCGCTTCACGCGCAGGTCGATCATCATACGGGCAGCTTCGGTGACCGAAGATGCGCTGTCGATGGTATGTGGGTCTTCAGTCATCACATCGGCCACGGACTTTGCGCTCGGTGGCGTTGCGTCGCCAAGAAAGTTTGCGAGCAGGCGGCGCCTTTGACGGCCCCACGAACGGTTGGCTTCTGCCGTTACGAAGTCGGCTTCAGTGATGATCCCGATGACCTTACGATCATCGTCAACAACAGGGAGCCCACTCACGCCCGACCTCACCATCACGGTGGCGGCCTCCTTCAACGGAGCATCGGCTCCGATGGTCTTGATCTCTGTGCTCATTACGTCACCGACGATCACAGACGAACCTCCTCGTTGGAATCTGTACCCGAAAGGTTAGCGCTCTGTCCAGACCGATAGAAGTTCGTGCCAGAAACACAGGTGGGCTACGCTCATGTGACCTGAAGCGAAGTATCCCGGGGGGCCGATGTGCCACTGAACATCATCTATCAAGGAAGCGAAACAGCTGTCGATGATGACACCTCCGCGCTCATCGGCTCGGACGCAGCTTCAACCATCCGAATCGTGCGACCAGGAATCTCCCGCAAGCATGCCGTTGCATCGTTCGACGGAACCGAGTGGAAAGTCGAGGATGCTGGAAGCCGTAACGGGATCTTCGCGGACGGACAGCGAATCCAGACAACGGTCATCAGCGGCCCAACCACTCTCTATCTCGGCCATCCGACCGATGGGGAAGCGATCTCATTCGTTCCTTTGGTGGGTGCGAATACATCAGCCAAGGACTCCATCCAGGAGGAGATCGACGCCTTCGTCATCGCAGAAGAGCCAAAACGCGACAGGGCAGCCGCCATCGAGCAGACCCGGGTTCAACCTGGCACCGTCGGGAGTGCATCGGACGCGGAACTCGCTGCCCTCACCGCAGCTCTGCGTGACCAGATCAGCTCCGTCAAAGGCCTGACCTGGTCGGTTTGGGCGATGATCGCGGTCACCGCGGTTCTCGCCGTCATGACCCTTTTTGTCGGTATTCTCGGAAGCTGACGGTGTGTGGCGGTGGGAGATCTGACGGGGGTCAGATCTCCTCAGAGTCGGGATTCTCCAAGAACTTGAGCACTTCGTCCGCGATCTCATCAGCCGTCGGCAGATCATCAGGGATCTTCGATGTCTTACCGATGCTTCCTTCGAGTCCTTCTATGAATTCTGCAGCTTCGGAGCGCCGCGAGATGATCTCGTCGAGGCGATCGATCTGCAACGTCGATTCTTCCTCCAACGCGTCGATGTCGAACTCAACGTCGAGCTGGCCGGAGACCTTGTGCAACAACCCGAGAACGGCAGGGTGATACGGTCGACCAACGTACTGAGGCACCTGTGCCCAGTAACCGATGGCAGGAACACCAACATCCTCGACCGCGGACCGAAACACGGTTCCTGCCGAAGCCGGGACGATGATCTCGTCCATGAGCAACTCGTCTCCGGCGAGGAGCAGACGCGGATCTGACGCTGTGCAGAACACTGCGGTCTCCCGTCCGTGCCGTACAGGCGTAGGGACGGCTCCGAGCGTGACGAGGTGAGCAACATCGAGATGCTGCACGAGATCACCAAGCGCATCACAGATACGCGACCACGCATAGTCGGGTTCGTTTCCGACAAGGATGAGAACATCACGCCCTGATGGACGCACATAAACGATCTCCATACGTGGCCATGTGAGCGATTGAGCTTCACCCGAGTTGAATCGCAGAATCGGACGGTTGGATCTGTAGTCGAAGATCGAGTCAGGGTCGAACGTGACGATCGGCTGTCCATCCTCTGCAAGCCAGTCAGCGGCATCGCTTGCGGCAGAAGCGGCGTCCCCCCATCCGGCGAGTCCCGATATCAGCACCGGGTTCTTCATCGGCGGAGGTGCGTGCAACGTGTAGAGCGTCATGGCTTCACACTAGAGGAGGCGCAGGGAACAAGAACCCGACTTCCGAAGTCCGAAATCCGAAGTCCGAAATCCGACCTCCGAAATCCGACTTCGGACTTCCGACTTCTGATATCTGATTCAGAGATACAGCCCGTTCCCATGGTCATCGGAATCGCCGCCTTCGAGCGCCTTCTGAAACCTCATGCGCTCGAGTTGGGCCGACGCAGCCATCTGCTGGCTGATGAGTGACGCCTGGATGCCGTGGAACAGCCCCTCGAGCCATCCAACAAGCTGAGCCTGGGCGATGCGAAGCTCAGCCTCGGATGGGACGTCGGTGATCGGTATGAAAACGGCGTTCAACTCATCGACAAGATCGTCCGAAAGGACATCACGCAGCTCGTCGATGGACTGGTCGTAGATAGCAACCAGCCGCTGCCTTCCGGCATCGTCAAGAGGTGCCTCCCTGACCTCATCGAGCATTGCCCTTGTCATCGAGGCGATGCGGATCAGCTTCGAAGGCTCAGAGACATGTGGCCGAGAATCTCCACCATCCTCGACGTGCTCCGGCCCATCCACCACCTCAGGTGTGACCGTGTCCGATGCGACTGCTCTCATCTCAGAATCCATGGCAGAAGCATACGGCGACGCGGTGTAACCGCGTTCGGTACGATGCCGCGCCATGAGCGAATCACAATCCACCGAACCTGCCCATGCCAGACAAAGTAGGAGGGGCTTCTTGATGAAGCTTCTCTGGACGATCGTCGGACTCAGCATCACATTCGTGGTGTTCGGGATCGGTTTCGGTCAGTACTCGGTACATCGTGCGTTTCCACAGACGGAGGGAACGATTCAGATCGAAGGGCTGTCAGGCTCGGTCGAGGTGATCCGTGATTCGATGGGCATCCCGCACATCTACGCCGACACGCCAGAAGATCTGATGATGGTCCAAGGCTATGTTCACGCCCAGGATCGCTTCTTCCAGATGGATTTCTGGCAACACATCTCCTCCGGCACGCTGTCCGAGATGTTCGGCGAGAGCCAGGTCGAGACGGACACCTTCCTCAGGACGATGGGGTGGGACCTCCAGGGCGAGAAGGAGTACGCCATCGAGTCGCCTGAGGTGCGGTCACTTCTCGACGCCTACGCGGATGGCGTGAACGCGTACCTCGCGACGCAGTCACCGTCAGATCTTTCGTTCGAGTACTCGATCATCGAGCTCACAAACCACAGTTACACACCCGAACCGTGGACACCGGCCCAGTCGCTCGCATGGGGCAAGGTCATGGCGTGGGATCTCGGCGGCAATCACAGCGCCGAGATAAAGAGAGCGTTGCTGCTGGGAGTCCTTCCTCTCGAGAGAGTGGACCAGCTCTACCCGCCATACCCTGGTGACCGTCACCCATACATCGTCGATTCGGACCGATCGACAATTTCTGCGATCGAGTCGACACATCTCAGCTCCGAGGCCTTACAAGCGCCTCTCCGTTCGGCGGCGTATGCCATCGATGCACTCAACCGAGTCGCGGGTGGGGGCCTCGAGACAGGCATCGGCTCGAATTCGTGGGCAGTGTCCGGCGAGCACACCGACACGGGTATGCCTCTGCTGATGAACGACCCCCACCTCGCTTCTCAGATACCGTCGATCTGGTACCAGGTCGGCCTGCATTGCAACTCGGTATCGGAATCATGTCCGTTCGATGTTGCGGGTTTCTCGTTCGCGGGTGTCCCGGGCGTCATCATCGGACACAACGCCAACATTGCATGGGGTTTCACGAACGTCGGCCCGGACGTGCAGGATCTCTACATAGAGAAGATCAATCCGGAGAACGCAGACCAATACGAGTACATGGGCGAGTGGCTCGACATGGACATCCGCCTCGAAACGCTCTCGGTCGCCGGCGGCGACGACATCCACATTGAGATCCGATCGACGATCCACGGTCCCATCATTTCGGGTGCCTACGGCCCCCTTGATGACTTCGACACAGCAGGAGTCGACAGGCCCGAACCGTACGCGATTGCGATGCGCTGGACGGGCCTCGACGATATGCCATCTATCTCACAGCCGATCTTCGGTATCAACAAGGCGTCCAACTTCGAGGAGTACCGCGAAGCTGCATTGCTCTTCGCCGTTCCGGCCCAGAACATGCTCTACGCCGATACGGCAGGCAACATCGGCTATCAGATGCCGGGCAACATCCCCATCCGCTCCAAAGGCGACGGAACTCTGCCGGTGCCGGGCTGGACGGGCGAGTACGAGTGGACAGGCTTCATCCCATACGACGAGTTGCCTTTCACGTTCAACCCCGAGTCCGGGTACATCGTCACAGCGAACAATGCAGTCGTTGACGGCAGCTATCCGTACCTCATCACCGAAGACTGGTCCTACGGGTATCGAGCGAGCAGGATCGACGCTCTCGTGACATCCAACTTCGGCATCGACATGGAGGATCACGCGACCATCCAATTCGACAGCCTCGACCTCAACGCCGAGAGAATCCTTCCATTTCTCGAGGCTGCGGTGAGGACAACAGGAGCCGACCGCGATGATGTGCAGAGGGAAGCCCTGAACGAGCTGCTCGACTGGGATCTTCAGAACTTCGCCGGGAGCACCGGTGCTGCCGTATGGAACGCGACCTGGCGCAATCTGCTCTCCCTGACGTTCCATGACGAGCTGCCGGAGGATCTGTGGCCCTACGGTGGTTCGCGGTGGTTCGAAGTGATGTACAGCCTCGTCGACCGACCGAACGATCCCTTCTGGGACAACGTGAACACACCGGAGATCGAGACGAGGGATGACATCCTGACCGCCGCCGTCAACGCTGGTGCAGACGAGCTCAGAGAGACCCTTGGGTCAGATGTCGACCGCTGGACCTGGGGAGAGCTCCATCGGATGATCTTCGTCAACCAATCCCTCGGGTTGTCGGGTATCGGGATCATCGAGGACCGATTCAACAGAGGGCCGTTCCCCGCAAGTGGCAGCACATCGGTCGTGAACGCGGTCGGCTGGGATGCGGTGGAGGGGTATGACGTGAACTGGCTGCCATCGATGAGAATGCTCGTCGACCTATCGGATCTGACACGCTCACGTGCGATCCACACAACGGGCCAGTCGGGGCACGTCGACCACGAGCATTACACAGACATGGCACCGTTATGGCTCAAGGGCGAGACCGTTTCAATGCTGTGGGACAGGCAGGACATCGAAGCCGACGCCGAAACGACGATGGTGCTCGTCCCTTAGGAGCTGACGATGTCAGCGCTCACTCGATTCCGACGAACCGGATCATGTGCCAGCCCTCGACGCCGTCCGGTTTCGGTCTGACGCGGGTCTCTGACTGCGTCTCGCCTGTTCCATCGGTTGCACGCACATGCATCGTGTGGGGTCCCTCGGTGATCTCGGTTTTGAACGCCCACTGGACCCAGCTGTTGATCGACAGGGGTACCGACAGTTCTGCAGTGTTCCATGGCCCGTCATCGATCCGTACCTCGACGCCCTCGATCTCACGAGTCGGCGCCCAAGCCACGCCCCCGAACGTGTAGGCGCCGACGTCGATGTGGCCACCGCTCTTGGGTCGGTCGATCCGCGACTGGGTCTTGATCGGACCCTCCTTCGCCCAACCCCGCGGAATCCAGTACCCGTCGAATGCATCCCATGTGGTGAGCTCGATCTCGGTGAGCCATTTGGTGGCAGAGACGTACCCGTACAGACCCGGGACGACCAGTCTTGCGGGAAACCCGTGATCGGCCGGAAGCACTTCTCGATTCATCCCGACAGCGATCAGTGGTTCGCGCCCGTCGTAGGCAAGCTCGGTCGGGAATCCGGCGGTCCAGCCGTCGACGGAGCGCCCAACCAGCTGGTCCGCCCCGTCCTTCACCTTGACCATGTCGAGGATGTCAGTCAGTGGCACGCCCGTCCAGAGCGCGTTACCGACGAGCGTGTCTCCGATCTCGTTCGACACACAGGCGAGCGTTGCATATCGCTCAACGAGGGGCATGCCGAGGAGATTCTCGTATGTCAGAACAATCTCGTCCTCGACCATGCCCTTGACGGTGAGCGTCCATTCATCAGGGTCGACGGTGGGAACCACAAGTGCCGTGTCGATCCGATAGAACGTCGCATTCGACACCACGATCGGTGGCACAAGAGCAAGATCGAAGTCGTTCTCCGCGGTTGGATCAACGGCGATCTCGATGGGCTCAGGAAGATCGAGTGCCGCGATCTGGGCCTCCGCCCTCGATCTGATCATCGCTCTGCCGATACTCACACTCACGACGGACACCGTCGCCGCTGCACCGATCGCAAGCAGCAATCTTCGACGTTGGATGCTCGGGAAATCTCCGTCGGTCACCGGGCGTTCCTTCTGCGCCGACCACTCCCTGATGCCGTACCAGACGAGCAATCCGACTGCCGTAGAGATGAGCGTGGTCAAAACCACGGAAACGGCCTCCGCGCCGACCTCTTGAAGTTGCGCTGCGATTCCGAGTGTTGCGAAAGTGATGAATCCGATCGAGATCGGGACGGGAGTGTCTGGTGACTCCTTTCCCAGGAACCAGCCAACGGTCAGCGCCGTCACGAAGATCCCGATGCCGAGCACGGCCTTGTCCGCGGTACCGAAGGTTGCGATTGCGAAAGACTCGAGCCACCCAGGGGAGATATCGACAACCACGGCGCCAATCGACGATATCGCGGAGGGAATCGAGTCGGAGAGACCGGCGAAGAGCTCAGTGGCTCCAAGGGCGACCGCAACCCCGGCCGCACCCGCCCATGCCGAGCGGCGACGAGTGTTGAGATCTCTCATGTCCTTCCCATTACCGCCTACAACGGAGAAACGCCGTCATGAGTTCCGCTTTCTGGAGATCCAGTCAAGAAAGTCCTGCGTATCGAGTGCGTTGACGAGCCGCTCAAGGGGAACCCACCCCTTGCGGGCCTGGGCAACACCCCATTGCACGTTGCTGTATTCCGAAGTGTGATGAGCATCGGTCGAGATCGCGAACATCACGTCCGACGTTTCAACGGCACGTCGAAGATGTGACGCCTGCAGGTCGAGGCGGTGCAGGTGGCTGTTGATCTCAATCGCCGTGCCCGTCGAGGCTGCTGCCGCAAACACTGCATCGCCATCGAACCTGACGCCAGGTCTTCGGCCGATCAGGCGACCGCTCGGATGACCGATCACGTTCACAGCAGGGTTGTGGATCGCTGCAATCAGCCGGTCGGTCTGGTCATCGGATGAGAGATCGAAGTGGGAATGGATCGATGCAACACCGAAGTCGAAGTCTGCCAAGAACTCGGCGTCATAGTCGATCGAGCCATCTGGCGCGATGTTCAGCTCGGCTCCGTGCAGGATCGTGAGAGTCCGATAACGGGATCGCATCTCTTCGATGACGGCACGCTGTTCGAGCATTCGCTCCCTCGAAAGGCCGTTCATGGCGAGGTCCTGCGCATGGTCGGTGATGGCGATGTAGTCGAGACCTCGCGAGGCGGCAACGTCGAGCATCTCTGGCAATGTGCTGCGACCGTCTCCGGACCAGTCGGTGTGAACATGGAGGTCGCCACGGAGATCGCCAACCGAGATGGGGTTTGGAAGCGCACCACTCTCAGCGGCATCGATCTCGCCCGTGTCCTCTCTCAGCTCGGGCGTGATCCAGACCAGGTCGAGCCTGTGGTAGATGTCTTGTTCTGTCGACGCGGCCATAACCGTGCCGGTTCCGACCTCAGAGAGCGAGTATTCGTTCAACGTGAGGCCCCTGTCGAGGGCACGTTGGCGCAACGCGATGTTGTGGGCCTTTGAACCGGTGAAGTACACGAGGGCGGCACCAAATGCGCTTTCGGGAACGACGCGAAGATCAATCTGCATGCGGTCGTCGATCACCATGGAGGCTTTCGTCGAGCCTGATCCAAGAACCGCAGTGACGCCCGGAAGCGAGAGGAACCGCTCAACGACGGGCGACCCGGTCTCAGCCGTGACAAGGATGTCGACGTCACCGATCGTCTCGGTGAGCCTGCGGAGGCTCCCTGCGTACTCCACGGTGTGCACGCCCTCGACCCCATCGAGCTCAGAGACCACCCTTCGAGCGATGTCCATGGCTTCGGCAATCGGTGTCCTGGTCTCGTCCGAGTGGATGCCGAGGAGCGATATCGCCCGAGCTATCTTCTCCTCCGACTTCGCACCGAGCCCGGGCAGTGTCCGAAGCTGCTGCTTCTCGATCGCCGCGGTGAGTCCCGGTACGTCAACGACGCCGAGGCTGCCCTGTAAGAGAAGAACCGTCTTCGGCCCAAGACCAGGAATGCGCATCAGGTCGAGCATCGTTGGAGGGAACCGCTCCTTGAGCCTCTCCACCTTTCCGATGCTCCCGTTCGAGGCGAATTCGACGATCTTGCGCGCCGTGCTGTCGCCGACTCCATCGATCTTCGTGAGATCTGACACCGAGAGCTCTCCAATCGGCTCCGATGTCGCCATGACAGCGTCTATCGCCTTCTCGTAGGCACGCGTTCTGAACGACTGACTCTTGCCATCTTCGAGTTTTGTGTATGCGACAAGCTGTCGAAGAGCAGCGATGATCGACTCGTTCGACGCCGTCATAGGGACAGATAGGAGTAGAAGAGGAACGTTCCGAGCAGGGCCACTCCTTCCAATCGGGTGATCCGTTGGGAGGTGTATGCAAACACACCAGCGAAGACGGCGGCCAGGATCATGAGTCCGAGGAGCACCGTGGGGACTCCATCCACTGTGCCAGGGCCCAGAATCGCGGCAAGACCGGCAACACCGAGCGAATTGAAGACATTGGATCCGAGAACATTGCCGAGCACGAGATCCGAAGCACCACGCCTGGCCCCCGCGAGCGCGGCGGAGAGCTCGGGAAGACTCGTGCCGACACCTGTGATCAACCCCATGAACACGACAGAGAGACCGATCGTATCTCCAATGGATACGACACCGAGCAGGAGTTGGTGGCCGGCAACGACGGTGGCGAGCAGTGCGACGAGTCCATAGATGATCTCGATCCACACCCTCTCGGGGTCGGCAACGACATCGGCAAGGTCCTCAGGCGAATCGTCGTTTCCGTTCTTCGTCCAATACGCGAGCAGCCAGATCGACCCGGCCATCCCGACAGCGAGGAAGACTCCCTCGACAACCGAGACCTGCCCGTCGATCAGCACACCTGCCAATGCAACAACCGAGCCGAGCATGAGCATGCCTTCACGCTTGACGACAGCTTGTTTCGTCGTGAGTACGGCGAAAAGAGCAGCAGCTCCGAGCACGAGAGTGAGGTTGGCTGTGTTCGACGCGACAACGTTGCTCATCGCCAGCCCGGTCTGACCATTCGAAGCCGCGATCGAGGACACCACGAATTCCGGGACGGATGTTCCGAACCCGACGATCACTGCACCGATGATGACGACAGAAATCCTGAAGGTCTTGGCGATGCGTACGGCGGAGAGGACGAGACGATCGGCGGCAACGATAAGAATGACGAGACCCGCAATGATCCTCAGAATATCCACGCCCACGAAGGCACCTCCAGATGGCGGCGATGGTAACCGCCCATTTCACATGATCGGTGACGGTACCCATCATCGCTAGACTTGCGTGTTCATGGCGAATCCTCATGAACCCATCCACGAAACGTGGCTCTCGTCCGACCGCGTCGTACCTCAACGATTCATCCGTCCGGTAATCGAATTCACGCGTGTAGAAGCCGCAGGCGGCATCGTTCTGCTCGTCGCCGCCGCGATCGCGATCGTCTGGGCGAATTCCCGATGGAGCGACGCGTACTTCGACCTCTTCAACGCACACATCGCCCTCTCAGCAGGGCCCGTTCACATCAACGAGTCGCTCAAATCCCTCATCAACGACGGCCTCATGGTTGTGTTCTTCTTCGTGGTTGGCCTTGAGATCAAACGCGAACTCGTGACGGGCGAACTGAACTCCTTGAAGAAAGCATCTCTTCCGGCAATGGCTGCGCTTGGTGGCATGGTCGTGCCTGCACTGATCTACATCGCCTTCGTTTCGGGTACGGGTGATCCCGAAGCAATGAGAGGCTGGGGTGTACCGATGGCGACCGACATTGCGTTCTCTGTCGGCATCGTTGCGCTGCTCGGATCACGGGTATCTGTCAGCGCAAAGCTGTTCCTGCTTGCGCTTGCCATCGTCGACGATATCGGAGCCATCCTCGTCATCGCGGTGTTCTACACAGAAGAGCTCAATCTCGGCTTCCTGGCGTTCGCCGCTGTGCTTCTGGTTGTGATCCACATCGCAAAGAAGGTGGGTGTGTCGAGCCTGTTGTTCTACGTTCCGGTCGCGTTCGCCATCTGGTATGGATTCCTCGAATCAGGAGTCCACGCAACCATCGCGGGAGTTGTCCTTGGACTCATGACGCCCGTGTACGCAAAGTATTCTGACGAGCAGTTCAGACAGAAGACGGTGCGCGTCCTCGAGCGGTGGGACATCAACCGGGCATCGCCACATGCTGAGGAACGACTCGATCATGACGCGCTGGAACTCGCGGAAGTCACCAAGTCTTCCGTTGCCCCCCTCAACAGACTCGAGCACGCTCTCCACCCGTGGTCATCGTTCGTGGTTGTCCCCCTGTTCGCCATTGCCAACGCAGGAGTTCGCTTTGTCGGTACAGACACCGGACTCGGAGAGCAGCTCACGAGTCCGGTCGCGCTCGGTGTTGCAGTTGGTCTGATGGTTGGCAAGCCCGTGGGTGTGACGGCAGCCACATGGCTCGCGTTGAAGCTCAAGCTTGGCGAACTGCCGCGACGCACAGACATGAGGACCATTTTCGGGCTTGGCGCGTTGGCTGGCGTCGGTTTCACGGTGTCACTTTTCGTTGCCGAACTCGCGTTCACGGATGAGCTCCTCACGGATGAGGCCAAGATGGGGATCTTCCTCGGATCCTTCGTTGCAGGAATTGCCGGCTACATGCTCCTGCGCTCGCTCAAGACGCCCGAGGAGGACTTCGCCGAAGCAACTGACCGGATTTCTGGAACGACTGAAGACTGACGATCGACCCGTCGTCTGTCTTTCGGAACATCAACCGCCCTGAGTGGGTTTCCACTTCGTGAGCAAAGGACCAAACCCACTCAAGGCAGCGTGGCACATGCTGCACGCTCGGCGTCTCAAGGTGCCTCAACCGGCAGGAGACGCTTGCATCGACCATGGGTCGCTTGCGCGGGTACTCGACCGGCTACAGCGCGACGGCGTTCATGCGCTTGAGGATGCTTCGGACGAACTCACCGATTACAGGGATACGCTCGCGACTGAGGACCCTGACAGGCTCACACGGTCCGAGTCACTCGCGTTCTGGTTGAACCTGTACAACGCAGGTGCCCTTCACCTGGCGGCTCAGGCCTACTCCCACGATCACGAATCTGTGCTGCGAGTTCCCGGAGCCTTCTCTGCGCCATGGGTGACGGTCAGGGGAGAGTCGATGTCCCTCAGTGACATAGAACACGGCAAGATCCGCAGGTTCGGCGATCCGCGCATCCACGGTGCCCTCGTATGCGGTTCGGTGTCCTGTCCTACGCTGCGCAGCGAACCCTTCGACGGTGCAAGGCTCAGTGAGCAGCTCGAAAACCAGATGCAGTTCTTTCTGTCAAATGGCGGCAGCAGGCTCGACAGGGCGGAGAACACCCTTCACCTCACACGGGTCCTGAAATGGTACGGAGGCGACTTCGTGCGCCCACACAAGATGCCGACACTTCGACCAGCGAGGGCTCCCAGCCTCGCCGCTGCGATCAGTCTGTGGCTCGATCCGGATGACGCCAGATACGTTGTGACGATCAGGCCGAGAGTCGTGTTCGCTGCCTACGACTGGGGATTCGGCTGCTCCGTGGCCTGAGCTTTCGCCCGCACACCGATGATGAATATCGACACGGACACGATCGCTGCAACCGTGTCATAGGGAAGCACAAAGCGCATCAGGTCTGGAGCAGACACTATCCATCCACCGTCCGGACCGAACCCTACGTGGCCGAGGTAGTTCCAGATCGACCAGACACAGACAACACCTATCGCAGCTCCGCCGAAGACCGCCCAACCCCGACCCCAGGCACGATAAGCCCCGATCGTGATCGCTGCCCCAACCCATGCAATATCGAGAGCGGAGATCAGTTGGAGGAACTGGGTGGAGGGGTCGTAACGAAGAGCAGCAGAAGAGGCCAAGGCCACAAGCCCGACTGCCCCTGTGACGAGCACAACCAACCCGACGCCGCCGGCTATGAGCCTCACGCCGATGCTCCACGAGGCTCCTGTGAACCAGTCTGCTGTGCCAAAACTCGCCACGACATTGGCGAGCACCAGACCAAATCCGACAAGCACTGTGAGTTGCACCGTGAAGGCGAGGAGCGGATCGCCACCGACATCGACAAAGAGAAGCGGTAGCGAAAGGATGAGGCCACCGACGAGCCATGGAACCGTTGTGAGTAAGGCTCGCTCGATCGGGGCCATCTCAGACGTGGATCGAGCGCGTCCCCGTACGGCCTTCATGGATTCGTCGTTGCGCGATGTCGATGTATTCGGCACTGAGCTCATAACCGACGTAGTGGCGTTTGGATT
>JAZFUH010000088.1:0-2164 GCA_036447125.1 Acidimicrobiia bacterium
ACGTTGTGTACGGCGATCTTCCCGGGTTCCATCTCTCACCTGCAGGTGTGCTACAGGCGCATCGTGCAGCCGAGCACCTCGCAGACTTCGTGATCGATGTCGTACTGACATCACCGCTTGACCGTGCGATCGAGACCGCCAACGCAATTGCCGGCCGCCACGATCTCGAACCGACACTTGACGTCGGGCTGACGGAATCCGGGCAATTCCCCCACTGGGCCGGACATCGTTGGAAATCGATACCTGCCCTCTTCCCCGGAGAGCTCGAAGCCTATCTCGAGGATCCATCGGCTGCGGGTGGCGTGGAGTCCCCCATGCAGGTGGCGACGCGCGTGGACGCGATCATCGATCATTCCATATTGCGTGGATTCAAACACATCGTCATCGTCGGCCACCAGGATCCGATCCAGGCAACGAGGATCCTCCTGACAAACCGAGACATGGGAGCTCTGAGATTCGAGCCTCCCGACCATGGCGAAGTGATCACTTTGTCCCGCATGGGAGCCGACCGTTGGACTGAGATTTCGCGATGGTCACCCCGGGACCTCATCGGCTGAATGGACCCAACTCCGCTACACTCCCGCCAGCCCTGTCACTGAGGAGCATGTTGGCCAACCGAACCATCTTCAAGAGCACGTTGTTCGTCGGAGGAGTCTTCATTGCTCTGATCGTGATCGGTTCACTCATCTCCTCCGGCCCATCCGATGCGACGATCGAAGCAGAACGTCAGCCCACCACCACGACAACAACAGAGCCTCCACCTGAGGGCGTCTTCGTTGTGCACATCGATAATGGTGTTCTCAGGCCGTCGAACCTCGAGATCGACATCGCAGTGATCCAGATCATCGAATGGATCAACAATGACGACAGGGTGTTCTTCATCGAGGCTGCAGACGGTGCGTTCGTTTCACCACCGCTCAGCATGGGAGATTCGTTCCGGTTCGACTACTCGACGCTTCCAACCGCGCTCCACCGCTACAAGGCGGTCCTCGAAACGGACAGCATCTTCGGTGGTGTTCGCATCCCCGGTCTTGTGGACACTCGCCCAGCGCAGTAGCGCCAGGGGCCTGCCGTGAGCCGTCTTTCGACAGCCGTGGGAACGTCGGCTTTCCTTGCGGCCGCATTCGGCTCGATGGCATTCGTGATCGACAGCGGGCCGATCATCCCTTCAGCGTCCCTCATGATCTTCGTTGGCATGACCGGCGTCGCTCTCGGTGGACTCGCTGGACTACTGCTCGTGCGCGCGAGGTGGGCAAGATGGGTGCTGGGTACTGTGGTCGTTGGTTCAGTGCTGCTCGCCTCGATTGGCGGCACGGCACTCTTTTGGATCTCCCTCGTGCTCGGTGCAGTCGCCATTGTCGGTCTTGCCGGCCCATGGCTGACACTCTGGGTTCGCCAACAACCTGTGGCTGATCAGCTCGGTTCGGTTCCGGTTGCACTCATGGCGAGCGGTGCCTTCACACCGATAATCGTCGGGTTCGCCGCATGGGACAGCGTCGCCCTTGTCCACTGGGCTCTCGTTGTCATCGTGATCGTGTCCGGGTGGGCGTACGGGAGAGGCCTCCCATTCGGTATCTGGGGATTCCGTCTCGTTGTGCCCATCGTCGGATTACAAGTTGTCCTGCATACCTCCAGGCCAGGGAGTTTCGTGATCGCCGGCGGGATCACCGTTGTGGCCGGATTGGCATGGAGCGGTCTCGCACGAAAGGTCACCGCAGTCATCACTCCGCCTCTTCCTTCGCCCGTGAACCGCAAGGGCCCGAAGAATGCGGGTTAGCGACATACTCTCGGTCGCTTCGTCGATCTTCTTCGGTGCCGTCACGGGCTCGTTGATCGGGGACGTGAAAGGCGCGCTGATCATCGCGACCGTGTCGGCCTTGGTCGCCATCGGCGCCATTCGCGCCCACATTCGACCGGGAGTCGTCTCGACTGTGCTTGTTGGAACGATGGCCGGCGGGCTCATCGGTTCAAGCGTTGTGGAGGCCATCTGCCTGCCTTCGACCTGTCAGACCCTCGAGGCCGTCGGGGGCGTGATCACCGCTGGTCTGTCATTCGTCGGCGTTGGACTCGTTGCTGCACTTGTCACGAGATCATTCGATGAGTACAACGAATAGCAGAAGCCAGATGCCAGAAGCCAGATGCCAGATGCCAGTTTCGAACCCTC
>JAZFUH010000089.1:0-10720 GCA_036447125.1 Acidimicrobiia bacterium
AACTTCGAATTGGGAGACAGCAACACATGAAACTCACATCCGCGATGCTCGCTGACTCAGCTCAGGTCCAGTCAGGCAAGCTCTTCGTTCTCGGTGGAGGATTCGACACCATATCGGTACGGTCCTTCCCCGCTACACATCAGAATCTCAGTCTTGCGATGGTTGCCGAAGTCGGGCCGGAAGATCGCCAGCGAGATCTGGAGCTCCACATATCACTCATCGACGAGGATGGCCAGAGCGTCGGCGTGGAAGCCAAAGGGATGCTGCGCGTCGGGGCACCACCGAATCTCCCGGCTGGGTCTCCCAGCGTCGTACCGATCGTGAGCCCATTTCATAACATCACCTTTCCTGAAGCGAAGGGTTACGTATTCGTCGTATCCCTCGATGGCGAGGAGCTTGCTCAGATTCGGTTCAGAGTCGTGCAGGTCCCGTAGTGGGAAACGTCCTCAACGTACCGAACTCGATCTCATTCATCCGACTTGCCCTCATACCCGTGTTCGTTTGGTTGGTCTTCGGCATACAGGAACATGGTTGGGCAGGTGTACTTCTCGGCGTGATCGCGGCTACCGACTGGATCGATGGATTTCTCGCGCGCAGACTCGACCAGGTGACCGAGCTTGGCAAGTTCCTGGATCCCCTGGCTGATCGGATCGCGATTGTGGTCGCCGTGGTGGCTGGACTCGTCTCGGGCGTACTTCCCGGATGGTTCGCAATCGCCCTCATCGTCCGCGAGCTCGTCATCGGCATCGGTGCCATCTACGGATGGAGCAGGGGCGTCACCAAGCTTGACGTGCGCTTCCTGGGAAAGGCAGCAACGCTCGCCCTCTACGTATCGATAACCGCGTTCTATCTCGCGTCCGGATTCTCCGCAAATTGGACCACCTGGCTCGCATACTCCTTCGGAATCCCCGGTCTTCTGATGTACTACTGGGTAGCAGTGCAGTACCTCGGAGACATGCGGCACGCGATCGGAGACCGTGAACCCCAGCCCGATGACCGATGACCGCTGGCTCCGCTGCGTCGGGGTCTCAGGTCATGGGCACCTCTTGTCGGCTCCGCGCCCAAGTAGGATGGTCACGAACATTTCAGGAGGATCCCTTGCAGTACCCAGATGATCGCAAGTACGCCCAGAGCCACGAATGGGCCAAGCTCGAGGGTGAGTCGTCAGTGAGAATGGGGATCTCTGATTTTGCGCAGGACGCTCTCGGCGACGTCGTGTATGTGGAGGTTCCCGAGATCGGGGCCGAGGTCACCGCTGGCGAGCCATGCTCGGAAGTCGAGTCCACGAAGTCGGTATCCGATGTCAACGCCCCAGTATCGGGCACGATCACAGCGGTCAACGAGGCACTCGATTCGAACCCCGAGCTCGTGAATTCAGATCCATACGATGAGGGATGGTTCGCTGTCATCGAAGCATCAGACCCCTCCCAGCTCGAAGACCTTCTCACTGCGCACGGATACGAATCGTTGGTCTCCTGACAACAGGTTCAACCCATGCTTGAGGGTTTGCCTGTAGGATGATGTCATGGAAGACATCCGCGGCGACGCGCCGGACGACGTAGACATCGAGCAGGACCCAACCGTCCTATGGGAGCCAGATACCACCGATGAGGTCCGCGAGGACTCCTCAGGAAGGCTCGCGGGAGCGTTCGCTTGGGCGCTGACGATCGAGGGCGGCCCCCAAACGGGGCTCACATACGTTCTCGGACCGGGCAACACCGTCGCGGGGAGAGGTGCTAAGAGCGCCATCTTCCTTCGTGATGTGACCGTGTCAAGAGAGCACGTAAGGTTCTCCGTTGACAACACCGGTCTGGCCATGACCGATCTCGGTTCGACGAACGGCACTTATGTCAACAGCAAACGCCTTGCAGCCGGGATGCTCGAGGAGGGCGACGAGTTGATGATCGGCAAGTACCACCTCAGGGTGTCGCGGGGCCATGGCTGAGTTACGCGCCGTCGGTTCACCACCGCAACGGACGCACACCATCGGAGAGGTCATCAACCTCCTCAGACCCAAGTTCCCGGACGTATCGGTGTCGAAGCTCCGATTTCTCGAGTCACGAGGGTTGATACAGCCCGGCAGATCTTCCTCCGGCTATCGCATGTTCACAGACGATGATGTCCAACGGATCCAGTACGTTCTCACAGAACAACGAGATCACTACCTGCCGTTGAAGGTGATCAAGTCGAAACTATCGGCGTGGGACAAAGGCAAGGAATCCCCCGTCGTTCCGGAAAGCGGACCGCCACCCGAGGCCTATTTCGCATCTTCGGGAGTATCTCTTTCCACTCGAGAGCTACTCCGATCGTCAGGCCTCAGCGCCGAACAGCTCCAGGCTCTGCGGGGCGAAGCCGTTCTTGATCCCGTCGAGCTGCCGGACGGAACCCCGGTCTACACCGACAGCGATCTTCAGATCGCAAGGGCATCTCACAGACTTCTCAGTAGGGGACTCGAGTCCAGGCATCTCCGAGGAATCCGCCTCGCGGCAGATCGTCAGACAGATCTCCTCGGGCAATTGGTCGCCCCGTTGCTCAGACATCGAAACCCTGATAACCAACGCCGTTCCTCAGAAATCCTCGCCGATACCTCAGAGGCTTCGGCGATCATTCAAGAAACACTGGTTCGCAGTAGGCTTCGAAAACTACTCGAACACTGATGTTTACGACTGCCTTCGTCTCATTCGCGCTCGTCGCGACATTCCTGGGTACGCCGCACGCTTCTGCGCCGGTGACCGATTTCGAATCGCCCGAAATCCCGAAACTCACCGCGGAGCGTTGGATCACCTATGACGCCGACGCTGACGTGGTCCTCGCTTCCTGGAACGCGAACGATCAGGCGTCAATGGCCTCAGTCACCAAGGTGATGACCGCGATGGTCGTACTCGATGACCAAGACCGTGGAACGCTCGTCACGATTCCGTCGTTTGCCACCGGAGCCCGTGGCTCGACTTCTGGCCTCGTTGCAGGGGAACAATGGACCGTCGGCGATCTGCTCATTGCCATGATCGTCCGGTCTGGCAACGATGCAGCACTCTCACTTGCATATCACGTTGGAGGCGAGTCGATCTCCAGATTCGTGACCATGATGAACGCAAAGGCCTCGATACTCGGTATGACGAACACGCATTTCGTCAACCCGAACGGACTGGACGCTGATGGGCATTATTCCACTGCAAGGGACTTGTTGACGCTCATCATTGCGTCCCAGGAGTACCCGGACATCCGGCGAGTCAGCCGAATCAGGCTGGTGACGATGCCCGAGGATCCGAACGGCAAGTCCAGAACATTCACGAATACCAACAAGCTCCTTGGCTCCTTTCCGGGTGTAACCGGCCTCAAGACCGGCGACACCCCCTGGGCCGACAAGGTGCTGCTGGCCACTTCCGAGCGTGCAGGACGCCACATCTACAGCGTCGTGATGCACAGTGATGACCACTTCTCCGATACAAGGGAGCTCCTCGATTGGTCGTATTCGACATACTCGATACGTGATCGCTGGCTCCGACCGCTGTTCAGCGAAGACGGCGGTGGAGCCACGGTATCTTCAGAGATCGAGCTGACGGCCAGTGAGCAGCGACGCCTGAGGGCGCTTCCGCCGCTCAGCGATGGAAGGTGGCAGACCTCAAGCCTCGAGGACCTCCCGAAGGCAGAATCGATCGGGCGTTGGATCAGAGAAGCCATTCCGAACATCGTGTCCGGGGACTGATGTCTGAACCGTTCGTCGAGGTGATAACGCAGGGCACACTGAGGCGACGGGTATCGGAGATGGGCGCCCAGATCACCGCGGACTATCCCGATGGCGACCTCGTTGTGGTCGGCATACTCAAGGGCTCGATCTTCTTCTACAGGGACCTGTTTGCTCACATGCCCCTCACCTGTGAAGCAGAATTTCTGTCCCTGACGCGCTTCGGGCGCGAAGGCAGGGTGTCGGTCGCCATGGACGTCTCGATTCCACTCGACGGCAGGCATGTGCTGATAGTCCTCGAGATCGTTGACACGGGACTTACCCTCGCGACAATCCAAAGGCTCATCGAGGCACACGGAGCGCGAAGCGTGCGCACCGCGACCCTTCTCGACAAGGCGCCACGTCGGATCGTTGACGTTCGGATCGATTATCGAGGGTTCGAGGTAGGGGATGAATACCTCCTCGGATACGGTCTCGATTGGGAGGGCTATTACCGCAATGTCCCTTCGATCTGGGCTGTGATGGATCTACCTCACCTGGCCGAGAATCCCCGAGCATTTGACGCCGTGGCATTCAACGGAATGTCCCAGCGGACCTGACCCGTTCGCATCTGAGCACCGAACCGGTAGTCTGGAGCCATGAGCGAATGGATACCTATGGATTTGGTTGGCATCCGTGTCGAACTGCCGACCAACACCCCGATCATGCTGTTGCGCGAACAGGGAGGCGATCGCTATCTCCCGATCTGGATCGGTACGCCCGAGGCCACCGCGATAGCACTGGCTCATGACGGGATCCAGACGAAACGGCCCCTCACACACGACCTTGTGACATCACTCATCGAAGAGCTTGGCGCAACCGTGGAGGGCGTCGTCGTGACAGAGCTCCGCGGCGGTACCTTCTATGCCGACCTGACCGTCTCGGTTGGCGACAAGACCCTCCACATTTCTTCGAGGCCCTCCGATGCCGTTGCGATCGCTGTCAGAACCGACGCACCATTGTTTGCCGAGAAGGATCTCCTCGACGAAGCAGGCGTGCACATTCACGACCACGAGGATGAGGACGAGATCGCGAAGTTTCGCGAGTTCCTCGAACGTGTTGACCCCATGGACTTCAAACCCGGACCCTAGAGGTGCACGTCCCGAACAGTCTCAAGGTGGGTTTTCTCGCACTGCTGATCGTGGTGTTCGTCGGATCCACGGGTTTCGTTGTCATCGGGGGTCTGACCGCTGGTGATGCGGTCTACTTCACGATCATCACGATCACGATGGTTGGCTACAGCGAGATCGGTGGACCTTTCGACACGGCCACGCGCGTCTGGGTGGTGATCGTGCTCGTGTCGGGGATGGGTGCCGCTCTTTTCACGCTGTCCGCCTTGATGGAGTACGGTTTTGAGATCCTTGTCGGTACCGACTACCGGAGGCGGAGGAAAATGAACAAGGAACGAGGCCGAGCCACGAACCACGTCGTCGTCTGTGGATATGGACGGGTCGGCGCTACCGCTGCCTCTGCGCTGCGAAGAGACGGGATTCCTGTCGTTGTCATCGAAAAGGACTCCGACGCTGCTCAGGCAGCCTTCGACGCTGGGTTTCTGGTCGTTGAGGGAGACGCAACGAGGGACGAGATACTCATCGAAGCGAGACTTGCCGAGGCACGATCGGTTATTGCATCAGTGGCCTCACCCAGCGACAATCTCGTCATCACGCTCTCCGTGAGGGCCCTTCACCCCGGGATTCCCGTGACCGCGAGGGCCGTTGACAAGGAGACCGAGAACAAGCTCCTACTCGCAGGCGCCGATGCCGTCGTAACCCCAGAGTCTGTCGGTGGAGAACGGATCGCCGCTCTCGCTACCCAACCCGGCCTGGCCGAGTTCATCGACACCGTGGTACGCGATTCCGCGACGGAGTTCCGTATCAAGCGCTTCATCGTGTCAGATACCTCACCGAGCGTCGGAAAGTCACTCTCTGAGCTCGACCTCAGAAGAGACTCCGGAGCAATGGTCATCGGCATGGCCGAGGAGGGGGAGCCGATCAGGATGAACCCTGACCCCTTCAAGCCGTTCACCACAGGCGCATGTGTATTCGGGATCGGGACCGCAGAACAACTCGAATCCCTCCAGCATCTCTTCGAGAACGAGTAGCGGCTCCACACCGGGTCGTTGACATGTGGTCCTACGGAGCGTAACTTTCACGTCCGTAGTTCGAAGCAAGGAATTACAATTGTGTAACCTTCTGGGCGAGGAGACGCCATGACCGATGCAAGTACGGAATCGAACTCTGGCTACAGATCACCACAGGTGTGCACGGTGGTTGGAATCACCTACAGACAGCTCGACTACTGGGATCGTTCCGGTCTTCTGGGCCCCTCGATGCAGGTAGCGTCCGGCTCCGGTACCCAGCGCCTGTACACGTTCCAAGACATCGTGACTCTTCGGGTCATCAAGCGGCTCAAGGATGCAGGCACCAGCCTGCACAAGATCCGATTGGCTTTCGAGCAGCTCGAGGAGCAGGTCGGTGAGAACTGGCGCGGACAGGACATCACGCTGTTGAGCGACGGCACTTCGATCTACGCTGCGACAAGTCCCGAAGAGGTCATCGACCTCCTTCAACGTGGGCAGGGCGTCTTCGGTATCGCTGTACGTCCGGTGCACGACGAAGTACGTGGTGAACTCCACAAACTCTTCCCCGATCGCGTCATCGGCGCGCTCGAAGACGAGAAGCTCGCAGGAGCAGCAGGAACCTGACCACAGAGGACCTTTTCGGGCCGTCACAGGCTGATACGACGGAGTTCGCTCACAACAGCGAGCGTGAGTTTGCTCGACTTCTCGACTTCTATGCAATCGACTGGGAATATGAGCCTCATGCCTTTGCCCTTGAGTGGGATGACTCCGGCGAGCCGACCAGGTACTTCAGACCGGACTTCTATCTCCCTGAGGATGACGTCTATATCGAGATCACGACGATGAGCCAGAAACTCGTCACGAAGAAGAACCGAAAGGTTCGTCAACTCAAGGAACACCATCCACATATCAAGTGCAAGGTCTTCTATCAACGCGACTATCTGAACCTCCTCATCAAGTACGGCCTCGAGGAACCTGATTCTGAAGTTGCCAGCCCAACACCCATGCGAATACCGGGACCCCCCGAGATCATCGACCTCGGCAGGGAGGCGGACGCGGGTTGAAGGGAATCAGATTTCAGAGCGCTGCGCTCTCAGGGCTGGGGGCAGGGCGTCACTAGCATTGGTGGGTCCGCTACGGAGGAACCTTGCCCACATCGTCGCTTCACGCCGTTCACGGATCTGCCGGTGCTCGATTCACCGACTTCGGTGGCTGGACGATGCCGGTGCAGTACGAGGGTGTCCTCGCGGAACATTCGGCGGTGCGCAACACCGTGGGTGTGTTCGATGTCTCCCACCTCGGTCGATTCGAGGTTGCGGGGCCCGGTTCCACTGAGTTGCTGCGTTCTCAGCTGTGCAACGACATCGCACGCGTGGAGCCTGGACGAGCGCAGTACACCATGGCCCTCAACGAGCAGGGGGGCGTTGAAGATGACATCATCGTCTGGCGGCTCGGAGATGAGCGTTACTGGGTGATGCCGAACGGCACGAACTTCGACGACATCGTCGCGAGGTTCTTCTCGGCCGGGTCAAGCACCATCGAGATATCGGATGTACGGGCTGAGACGGTCCTGGTCGCAGTGCAGGGACCTACCGCCCCAGCGATCATCGAGTCTGTCATCGGAACAGAGCCGGGGCGATTCAGGATCGTCACGACCGAGTTCGATGGATTCGATGTGGTTGCGGCCGGTACGGGCTACACGGGGGAGAGCGGCGGAGAGATCTGTATTCCCAAACAGGGTGCCGAAGGGCTCTGGCACTCGCTTGTCGATGCCGGGGCAACCCCGTGCGGCCTCGGGGCACGGGATACGCTCAGGCTCGAGATGGGCTATCCCCTCTGGGGACAGGATCTCGACCCGGCCACGACTCCTCTCGAAGCAGGCCTCGGATGGGTCGTGGCGTGGGGCCATGAATTCGTTGGGAGGCATGCCCTTGAATCCCAGCGCGACCAACTTGGGAAGGAATTGATCGCTTTTGCCACCGAAGGCAGAGCCATTCCACGCAGTGGCTACGCGCTGACCGCGGGAGAGTCGACAGGAACCGTCACCTCGGGAAATTTCTCTCCGACGCTTCGGCACGGAATCGGTCTTGGCTACTTCTCACCGCCGCCGTCCGCCATCGTGGACATCTCCGTCACGATCCGCGGCAAGGAAGTTCCCGCGACGAGGGTGACCCTGCCCTTCCTCACGAAGTGAAACCTCCAGGTTCCCAATGTTCACGACATCACTCGACCCCGGCCGCGCTCTCCCCGATTCATCGCACTGCGGCGATACCTCAATCGCACAGGGGAATATGCTGACGAGCTCCGAAACCTACTGACAAGAGGAACTGACGCATGATCTCGTTTGGCGTGGACATCGGTGGATCTGGTATCAAGGGCGCTCCGGTCGATCTCTCCACCGGTCAACTCACCGGTGATCGGTACAGGGTCTCAACGCCACAGCCTGCAACCCCTGACGCCGCGATTGACGCGGTGCGCAGGGTCGTGGAACACCACGGATGGGATCGACCCCTCGGGGTCACAGTTCCTGGAGTTGTGATCGGAGGTGTCGTCCTGACGGCAGCAAACATCGACTCGGCCTGGATCGGATTCGATGCGCAATCCCATATCACTGATCGTCTTGGACTTCCCGTGACCATTCTCAACGATGCCGACGCAGCGGGCATCGCCGAGGTCCGGTTCGGTCATCACGACGCGAGCCACGGTGTTGTCTTGCTTCTCACTTTCGGAACGGGTATCGGATCGGCGCTCATCAACAACGGCGTCCTCGTCCCGAACACCGAGTTCGGGCATCTCGAGTTCAAGGGAGGCATGGCCGAGGAGTATGCCGCTGGGCGGCTCGTGAAACGGGACAACATGAAGATCGCCTGGTGGGCAGAACGTGTCAACGAGTACCTCAGGCACATGGATCTCATCCTGTCACCACGCATTGTGATCATCGGTGGAGGTATTTCCAAGAGATTCGAGGAGTTCCGTGGCCGGCTCGACACAAGGGCCAAGATCGTGCCAGCCAGACTGCGCAACAACGCAGGTATCGTCGGTGCGGCGATGGCCGCTGAAACTGAGGAGATGACATGACCGGAACCGAGGCCACATTCTCAACGGCTGACGGCATGGAACTATTCACAAGAACCTGGTCGGCAGACAATCCGAGATACGAGCTCCTGCTCGTCCACGGCCTCGGGGAGCACTCGGGACGCTGGATCGAGCCGATGTCGCACCTCGTCGCGCGGGGGGCGAACGTGTACACCTACGACCTGCGAGGCCACGGCCAAAGCGGTGGAGGTCGCATCGCCCTCGAAAGATTCGACCAGTTCTACAGCGATATCTCCGAGATGGCCGAGGCAACCGCTGGTGCATCCGGTCGACCGTGGGTGCTCTACGGGCACAGTCTCGGCGGACTCCAATGCGCCGGATATCTCATGGCGAACACCGCACCACAGCCGAACCTGGCCGTGCTGTCAGCCCCGGCCATGTCCGCGGAAGTGCCGGTGGTCCTGAGAGCCGCAGCAGCCGTCTTTGGGCGCATCGCTCCCGGTCTACGCGTTGCCAACAGCATCAAGGGCGAGCAGCTGTCGAAAGACCCGGCCGTCGGTGAGAAGTACTTCGCTGATGAACTCGTCGAAGTCAAGGCGACCGCGCGATTCGGCAAGGCCGTCTTCGACGAGCAGGCCAGACTTGCTTCAATCCTTGATACGATTTCGACGCCGACTCTCGTCATACATGGTGCAGATGACACACTCGTCCCACCCTCTGCCAGCGCGGGCCTTGCCCAATCTCAGGGTGTCGAGCGCCGCTTGTATCCGACGCTCCGTCACGAACTCCACAACGAAGCCGAGGGCGCAGAGGTCATGGGAGATGTTGCAGACTGGATCGAGTCAAAACTCTTCTAGTGCTCTGTCATCGAGTCACGGCGCTTGATGTCCCCGATCAGGCGACGGCGGACGTCCCAGTCGCCAAAACCGGATTCGATCGCACGAATCGTGATCTCCTCGAGGTCGTCGGCTGAGAGTCCGAACACACTGGACGCAAGCGCATACTCATCGGACATCGAGATGTCAGACATGAGCCTGTTGTCCGTGTTGATCGAGACGTTGAATCCTGCGTCGTAAAGGGCTCCGAAGGGATGCTCTGACGCAGTTGCCCACGATCCCGTATGGAGATTCGATGTGATCGCCACCTCGAGAGGGACTCTGTGATCACGCACACGAGAGGCGAAGGTACCCAGATCCGTGAGGACCCCGTGTTCGAACTTTGCGTCCTCGACGACGTGGACGCCGTGACCAAGCCGCTGCGCCCCACAGAGCGCCAACGCTCTCCACATCGAATTCGGGCCATCGCCCTCTCCGGCGTGCAGCGTCAAACCGAGCCCGGCCTTCGTGGAGATCCTACAGGCCTCAAGATGCGCATCAGGCGGAAACCCTCTTTCGGGACCCGCGAGATCGAAGCCAACAATTCCCCTGGCAACGTACCGACTTGCAGCATTCGCAACATCGACAGAGTCCGATCGATGACGCAGGGCCGTGGCGATTCCATAGATGGAGATACCGGTGTCACGTTTGGCACGTTCGAATCCATCGAGAATAGCTTCGAGAACCGCCTCCCTCGAGAGACCGAGTCGCATCGATAGAGATGGCCCGTACCGCACCTCGGCGTACACGACCCCATCGGCTGCCAGGTCGACTCCGGCCTCGTAGGCAACGCGGGAAATCGCCGTCTCTGTCTGCATGACCGAAGTCGTCTGCTCGAAAGCCTCCAGATACGCCTTGAGTGAGCCTGATCTGCCCTGGAAGAACCATGACGCCAGCTCACCGGCCTCTGCTGCGGGAAGGGCCGTATAGCCCTGCTCATCGGCAAGCTCAAGGATCGTGGCCGGTCTCAGGCCACCATCGAGGTGGTCGTGGAGCACTGCCTTT
>JAZFUH010000090.1:0-3495 GCA_036447125.1 Acidimicrobiia bacterium
CGAGAGGGTCGATTAGCGCTATACACTTGCGGCCATCGGGACGTGGCGCAGCTTGGTAGCGCGCATCGTTCGGGACGATGAGGCCGTCGGTTCAAATCCGACCGTCCCGACCATTCACACTTCTGGCGTCCATACGCGCCGTATTTGGCGCGTATGGACGCCAGAAGCGAGCGGGACCCTCCGGATGTCGCTCTGCGGCTTGCGAGCTACGAAAGCAATAGTTCTGCGAGCTCGACCGCGTTGAGCGCTGCGCCCTTTCTCAGATTGTCACCGATGGCGAACAGGCTGATGCCACCGGGAAACCCGATGGTCTCCCTGAGTCTGCCCACGAGAATATCGTCGACCCCTGCAGAATCGAGAGGTGTCGGAACTTTGGTGTCGTCCCACAGCTGCATGCCTGGCGCAGAGCCGAGCACGGCCACGGCCTCATCAAGGTCGACCCGACGATCGAACCACATCGATGCGGCGATACCGTGGCCGACCATGACAGGCACCCGTACGCACGTCGGCTCGACCGCGAGGTCATCACGATTCAGGATCTTGCGCGATTCGTTGACGAGCTTCAACTCCTCATCCGTGTAACCGCCCACGGTTATCGAGCCGGCCAGAGGCAACACGTTGTAGCCGATCGGTCTTGCGTACAGGTCTCCGTCCGGCTCCTCCCAGCCTCCGCTGACGAGACCCTCCCTGTTCGAGCCGAAGTGATCGATCTCCGAGGCGAGTTGTGCAATCCCGGTCTGGCCGGATCCTGAAACACTCTGGTACGAAGTCGCGAACATGGTCCTGAGTCCGGCGGCCGCATGAAGGGGTCCTGCGGCCATCATGATGACCATCGTCGTGCAATTCGGATTGGCGATGATGCCCTCATGGGAGCGAATCGCTTCATCGTTCACCTGTGCAACAACCAGTGGAACGGTGTCATCCATGCGGAATGCCGACGAGTTGTCGATGACGGTTGCACCCGCGGACGCGAAGTGAGGCGCATATTCGAGAGATCGCGATCCACCGGCGGAGAACAACGCTATGTCAACTCCCGCCGGATCCACGGTGTCGAGATCCTCGACCTCGATGCTCCCCCAATTCGTGTCGATGATTCGCCCGGCAGATCGCGCCGAGGCGATGAGCCGCAGGTCAGAGACGGGGAACCCACGTTCCTCGAGAATCGAGAGCATCGTCGTCCCGACGGCACCGGTCGCGCCCACGATCGCGACACTTGGGTCGGAGAACGTCTTCATGTGGGCGCCTCCGCATCGAGGCCAAGGCCCGTATGAAGAGCTGCCACGGCTTCCGCTATCCTGTCTCCGGCGACAACACACGAGATCCTGATCGGTGACGTGGAGATCATCTGGATGTTGATGTCGTGATCGGCAAGGATCCTGAACATCCGGGAAGCGATCCCGGACTCTGTCTTCATGCCGATGCCCACGACCGTCACCTTGGCAATGCTCTGGTCGACGCTCACCCCACCCGCATTGACGGCTTGAGCGACCGTCCTCGCTTCGCGCTCGGCCACATCGAGCATCGAGATGGGGACCGTGAAACTGATGTCCGTCGAGCCGTCGTGGGACACGTTCTGCACGATCATGTCAACATTCACGCCAGCTGCCGCCAGCGGTTCGAACACGGACGCGGCAACGCCCGGCGTGTCAGGAACGCGATAGACCGTGATCTTGGCCTCGGACTCATCGTGCGCGATCCCACGTACTACTGCTTGTTCCATCGTTTCCTCCTTGACCCATGTTCCTTCGCCGTGATGGAATGACGAGCGAACATGAATCGGGATGCTGAATCGTCTCCCGAACTCGACTGATCGTGGCATGAGAACTCCCGCGCCTGCAGAGGCGAGCTCGAGCATTTCCTCGAACGTCAGCTCACTGAGCTTCGTGGCGGCTGATACGACTCTCGGATCGGCCGTGAACACACCGTCGACATCGGTGTAGATCTCACATCTATCAGCGGACAGCGCCGCCGCAAGTGCCACCGCGGTTGCGTCAGATCCTCCCCTGCCAAGGGTCGTGACATCCTTCGAATCGGGGTCGATACCTTGAAAGCCCGCAACTATCACAACCTTGCCTTCGTCGAGACCCTCTCGAACACGGTCCGCCCGAATCTCGACGATCTCAGCCTGGCCATGCTTTCCTGTTGTGAGGATGCCTGCCTGGGACCCGGTGAAACTCGTGGCTGCAACTCCGAGATCTTGGATGGCCATTGCCACGAGCGCCATCGTGACCCGCTCGCCTGCCGTGAGAAGCATGTCCATCTCTCTCGGATGAGATCGATGCGAGACTTCCGCCGCCAATCCAAGGAGCTCATCGGTGCGTCTGCCCATCGCACTGACAACCGCAACGACGTCGTTCCCCGCGTTGTACGCATCGACGATGCGCTTCGCGACGTTGCGGATCCTGTCAGCATCTGCAACCGACGTTCCACCGTACTTGTGAACCACCAAAGCCATTGCGCGGATTGTAGGTGTAGCTGTAGACCACCCATACCATCGCACGATGCGGACCAACCGATTGCTCACCGTTGTGCTTGCTGGATCCCTGGTGGTCGCCGCATGTGGCGGTGCCCAAGACACGGCCACGACGACAGACTCCACACCAGCCACAGTGACAACCGTTCCTCTCGGAGCAGTGCCATCGGGCTACGTTGGATAC
This sequence comes from Acidimicrobiia bacterium, assembly GCA_036447125.1. Classification (GTDB taxonomy): domain Bacteria; phylum Actinomycetota; class Acidimicrobiia; order Spongiisociales; family UBA5794; genus B3-G11. The sequence goes on from JAZFUH010000090.1 coordinate 2,658, forward strand.
CTCCACCAGCCAACCGCGTGCGGTGCGGGTCAACCGGATCCGGCGACAGACATGAAGTTCGATGCTCCGGGTGACGTTGGACTCACTGGGCGGACCATCCTCATCCTCAACACCTCCTGTGGGTCGATAGAGATCCAACTTGATCCTGAGGCAGCTCCTGAGGCCACGAACTCGTTCGTGTTTCTTGCCGAATCCGGCTTCTTCGACGGCACCGTGAGCCACAGAGTGATTCCTGGTTTCATGATGCAGGCTGGGGATCCGACTGCCACCGGGCTCGGTGGGCCCGGCTACACCCTGCCAGATGAGTTCCCAGCCGAAGGCACAACCTACGTGCGCGGTATTGTCGCAATGGCCAATGCGGGACCAGGGACCACCGGAAGCCAGTTCTTCATCATGTTGGGGGACGCAGACTGGCTCGGTCCGCAGTACACGATCGTTGGACATGTGATATCAGGACTCGAAACCCTCGACCGAATCGCTGAAGTTCCGCTCGGTCGGGGAGGCAACAGCGCTGATCCGAGTCAGTCAACGCCTCTGGAATCGATCTACATAGAGTCGGTTTCCATCCAACGGTAGGCTGGCGCCATGGCGAGCGAGAAACGGGAACGACAGCGGACGAATCGGGAGCAGAAGCTCGCCGAGGAGCACAAGACGGACATCCGCAAACGGCGCATCGCGATCATCAAGCGGTACGCGACCTACACAGCCATCTTCGGAGCAGCGATCATCGCACTCAAGTTGCTCAGCGGCTGAAGTCTTGCCGGTCGATCTCCACCTTCACTCGAACACGTCAGACGGAACGGACACCCCGGAACAGCTGATGAGCCTCGCAGCAGAG
>JAZFUH010000091.1:0-3804 GCA_036447125.1 Acidimicrobiia bacterium
GGGACGCTCGAGTCGATCGAAGGCGTGGAGGAGGCCCTCGCTGTCGGGGGCATCACAGAGTTCGATCAAACAATTCCGAACGGCAAGCATGTGGTTCCGCTCCCTGAAGGTGACCGCTATCTCGGGTTCCTCTTCGCCAGCGGTCTCACGCCGGAGGACGTCGAGCACTCCCTCAGTACTGCCCATGCCGCTCTGACGATCACCATCCGCTGACGACAAGGGGTGCTCTGTTGCCTCCTTCGCGGAACACCGTATGTCTGCCCGGTCTCGTAGGCTGGGTCTGATCGCGGACGACGGAGAGACGATGTTCGACGAAGCAGGCCTTGGCGTCCAGGCGGCGCTCGATGCGGGTGCCGCATACTCAGACGCTCGAGTGGTCATCACCAGGACAGAGACGATCAATGTTCGCAATCAGAATCTCGATCAACTCGACAGGTCAGAGACGATCGGTGTCGGTGTTCGTGCCCTCATCGGATCGTCATGGGGGTTCGCCGCAACACCTGATCTGACAAGCGAGAGCATCCGTGCCACAGGTGAGCGCGCGGCCGCCATTGCCCGTGCGTCAGCGGTCGTTCCCGGTGTTCCGATCGAGTTTGCGGATGTTCCCGTTGCCCAGGACTTCTGGGAGACTCCGTACGAAGAGGACCCGTTCGCAGTTTCGACCTCGGAGAAGGTCGACATGCTCGTCAATGTCACCAGGACGATGCAGGACGTCGATGGCATCGCGATTGCCACAGGTACCCTCACGTTCTATGACACGAACAAGTGGTTCGTCTCATCCCAGGGTCACCGGATCCACCAGCACATCGTCGAGTCCGGTGGTGGATACGACGCCACGGCCATCGGTGAGTCAGAGACGCAACGGCGCTCATACCCGCAGTCGTTCGGCCAGTACGAGACAGGTGGGTACGAGACGATCCGGGCATGGGACTACGAGGGAAATGCGCAGCGAATCGGTGAGCAAGCTGCTGCACTGCTCACTGCCGACGAGATGGGGGAGAGCGAGACCAACCTCATCCTGGAAGGCTCTCAACTCGCTCTCCAGATCCACGAATCTGTAGGTCACGCCATCGAACTTGACCGGATTCTCGGTTGGGAAGCTGCGTTCGCAGGCACGAGCCATCTCGAGCTGAATGGACTTGGCACACATCGATACGGTTCGGAACTCATGAATGTCACCGCTGATGCGACACTGCCGGGGGCACTTGGCACGTTCGGGTACGACGACGAGGGAACACCTGCCCAACCGGTGGACATCGTCAAGAATGGAACTTGGGTTGGCGTGCTCTCAGGCAGGGATTCCGCAGCGATTGCGGGCCTGGAGCCCGGTGGCATGGTGCGCGCTGACGGTTTCAACCGTCTCCCCATGGTGAGGATGACCAATGTCGGCCTTCGCCCGGGCGAAGGAACACTTGAAGACATCATCGCGGACACGGACGAAGGTGTGTACATGTCGACGAACCGATCGTGGTCCATCGACGACAAGAGGCTCAACTTCCAGTTCGGCACGGAGATCGCATGGGAGGTCAAGAACGGCGAACTCGGGAAGATGCTGAAGAACCCGACGTATACAGGCATCACCCCGCAGTTCTGGGGATCGCTTGATCGTCTTGCCGGGGAGTCCCAGTGGGTGCATTGGGGCACCCCGAACTGTGGGAAGGGGCAACCGATGCAGGTGGCCCACACGGGCCATTCGGCATCACCCGGCCGATTCGCAAACGTGCGGGTGGGGGTGAAGGCATGAACAGGGAACAGGACCTCGTAAACGACACGCTCGACATCGTTGCCGACCGTGCACAAGCAGAGGTGCTTGCCGATGTTGGAACCATGTCGCTCACACGATTCGCCAACTCCTTCATCCACCAGAACGTCTCTGAGGACATCGAGCAGGTGACCCTCAAGGTCGCCCTCGATGGCAGAGTTGCGAGTTCGACCACAACCGCAACCGCTCCCGATGCGCTGGTCCGATTCGTAGATGCGACCCTCGAGACCGCCGCGACCCAGCCCGTCGATGAGGACTGGCCCGGCTTGGGGGGACCGTCCGAGGTCGCAGCGGTGGATCACTGGGACAAGGACACCGCGTTTGCAGACCCGATGGCACGCGCCGAAGCGGTCAAAGAATTTGTCGATGCAGGGGAGGGACTGCTCGGCGCGGGATATTGCGAGACCGATGCCCGGCGCCACGCCTATGGGAACACCGCCGGTCGAAGGGTTCACGGTCGATTCACGACCGCGGTCGTCGACGGCATCCACCAGACAGGGTCCTCGGCCGGCTCAGGACACGCTTGCAGTGTTGCGATGTCGAGTATCGACGCCGGTGCCGTTGGTGCGCTTGCGGCACAGCGGGCCCGCGACAGTGTGGGGGCGTTCGACGCGAAGCCTGGTGAGTATCAGGTCGTGCTTTCACCAGAGTGCATGGCGACGATCGCCGTCTTTCTCAACGTATACGGTTTCAACGGAAAGATGGCTGAGGAAGGTATGTCCTTCGTTGACCTCGGAGAGCAGCAGTTCGACGAGGCGTTCAACCTGTGGGATGGCCCCACGGACCCCGGGGCGTTGCACCTCCCCTTCGACATCGAGGGAACCCCGAAGCGACATCTCGATCTGGTCAGGGCCGGTGTTACGACCTCGCTCTTGCATACGCGCCGAACAGCGAAGAAGGCCGGCACCGAGTCGACCGGTCACGCTGCCCAGGGTGCTGAGATGTGGGGTCCTTTCGCGTGGAACATGTTTGTCGGTGGGGGCGACGACTCCGTCGAAGCACTGATCGCCGGGGTTGATCGTGGTATCTACGTATCGACGTTCAACTATTGCCGCGTGCTCGATCCCAAGTCGCTTGTTGTGACCGGTCTCACCCGCAACGGAACGTTCATGATCGAGAATGGCAAGATCTCGGAACCCGTGACGAATATGCGGTTCACCCAGTCATTCGTTGACGCGCTGGCGCCAGGCAGGGTGGAGGGCATCGGGGACGACGCAAGGTACGCAGACTCCGAGTTCGGTCCAACGTTCATCCATGCACCAACCATGAGGCTGGGATCGTGGAACTTCACCGGCGGGGCCTCGGGCTGATGCATGTGCTTGGCAACCTCGTGTCGGCGGCGCTGTTCACCGATCGCGACAAGGCGGACGACGCATGGGGCATACTCACCGAAGCCGGTGTGCCTGCCTCGGTGATAACCGACCCGGGCATGCTCGGCAAGTACGAACTATCTGTGATGGTGGAACGCGATGATCTTGATCGGGCGCAAGAACTCCTCGCTCCGCTCGTCACGAAAGAGGGTTGATCCAATGTTGTGCGTCGCTCAGGCAGTCGCGTCCGCATTCTCGCGTTCGGCGATCTCCTTACGAACGCCGTCCATGTCGAGGGCCTCGATCTGACCTATGAGGTCCTTGAGGCCCTGCTCGGGAAGCGCGCCCGGCTGGGAGAGGATGCCGATCTGGTTCTTGAACGCGACCAGCGTCGGGATGGAACGGATCTGGAACTGGCCGGCAAGCTCCTGGTTGGCTTCGGTGTCGACCTTGGCGAAGACGATGTCGGGGTACTCCTCAGACACCTTCTCATAGGTGGGCGCGAACATCTTGCATGGTCCGCACCAATCAGCCCAGAAGTCGATGAGAACAATGTCGTTGTCCTCGATCGTTGACTCGAGGGTCTCGATGGAAAGTTCTATTGTGGCCATGGTTCCTGGTCTCCGTTTCGGGTTCAGATGTTCGAGATGGTATCGAGGGTTCCAACTACCCCGGGGGGTATTCTATTCCTGTGCAGGGCTGATCCTCACTGTGACCGTAAACTCCCTGTGA
>JAZFUH010000092.1:0-2883 GCA_036447125.1 Acidimicrobiia bacterium
GGTGTGGCCTGTCACCCACCCGATGTCCGCAGCGCACCAGTAGACGTCGCTCTCGGGCTTTATGTCGAAGACGAGCGAGTGTGTGCTGGCCGCACTCGTGATATAGCCGCCGGTGGTGTGCATGATGCCTTTCGGCTTTGCGGTCGTCCCGGACGTGTAGAGGATGTAGAGCAGATCCTCGGCATTCATGACCTCTGGCTCACAAATCGTGGATTGGTCTGCGACCAGGTCATGCCACCAGATGTCACGGCCCTCGGTCATCGACACGTCCTGTTTCGTGCGTTTGTACACGATGCAGTGCTCTATCGAAGGTGTTGAGATCATTGCTGTGTCACAGCTGTCCTTGAGCGGAATGATGGTCCCACGGCGCCAGGCCCCATCGGTGGTGATGAGCAGTTTCGCCTCGGCGTCCTGAACACGATCGATGATCGACTGAGCGCTGAACCCTCCGAAGATGACGGAGTGCGGCGCCCCGATCCGTGCGCACGCCAGCATCGCAACAGCGAGCTCGGGGACCATTCCCATGTAGATAGCGACCCTGTCGCCCTTCTCGATGCCGAGGGATCGCAGACCGTTCGCGAACCGGTTCACATCAACTGATAGCTGGCTGTAGGTGATGGTCCTGGTGTCGCCCGGTTCGCCGACCCAGTGATAGGCAACCTTGTCGCCACCGGTTTCGAGGTGGCGGTCAAGGCAGTTGTAGGAGATGTTCAGCTCACCGTCCTTGAACCAAGTGAAGAACGGAGCGTTGGAGTCATCAAGACCCTCAGTCGGCTCCTTGAACCACGTGATACGTTCGAGCGCCTGCCGTTTCCAGTAAGCGACGAAGTCCTCGTCAGCTTCGGAGTACAGCTCCGGCCCAGCATTTGCCTGTGCGGCGAATGCATCGGATGGCGGGAAGAGGCGCTCCTCCTGAAGTAGGTTCTCTATGTCTGTTGCGGTCACTTCTACCTCCTGGTTGGTCTTCACTGCCGATTCTCGCGCTTTGGCGGGCGCATGACGAATCGGTTAGTACATAGCTTATGATTTATGGAAGCTATCGATGCCGAGTTCATCGATCGTGTCCTTCGCCCGCTCGATCGCATGGGCCGGAATCGAGATTCCGGTGCCTTCAGCGACCCGGTTCATCATCTCAAAGTTTCCAAAGACACTTGCCGCGTCAACCAGGCTCTCTGGGCCAAGCGTGTCAATGATCGCTGTCTGGGTATCTGCAACGTCATCACGTGAGGAAGCCATGGCGGCGTCGACGAGCGCAAGCAAGGCGTTCCCCCCGGGAATGCCTATGGGAAGGGAGGGATCGCCGATTGCCGCGATGTTGAGGTCGTAGCGGAAAGCAAGGGCACTCACACGGAGCATCTGTACATGGCTGAGCGTTCAATAGAAGCACTTGTTGAGTAGCGATGTCCGCGACGACACGATCTCGATCTGGGCACGATTGAGTCCGGGTGTGCGGTTGAAGTCGGCGAATGCCATTTCGGGCCCTGTCATGTACTGCGGGCCGAAGCAGTTCTGGAACACCTGTCCGATCCGCGGCAGCAGGTCGAGTGCGACGGGGATCGCTCCAACGGGCATCGGCACATGTGTGCGACGCTGCCTCAGTCCCTTGGCGATCTCGCTGGTCGGTTCTCCGGCCAGCGGTGATGGCAGAGGTTCGAGATCTGCGCCGAGAGCCGTGTGGGCGCCGTCCACGGCGGAGAGCATCGACACTATGGAGATGACCTCAACGACCATGGGATCGCCCGCAGCGTCAGCCGCTTGGCGGACCATCGACCGATCGACCCGCGACGGATCGACGAAGAGTGTCGCGGCGAGGGTGAGAAGTGATGAGTGGAGGTCGGTCGGTTGAGGAGTGCCTCCGCTCCGAGCCATCCGAACATATGCGGCGATCTCGACTCGTTGAGTCCCGGTAAGGGTCGGTCCCGGTTCCGCGAAATGCGACCACAGCCGAGCGTACGCGCCCTTCAGGTCGGCTCTGATAGGTACAGGTGACCCTTTGAATTCGAACACGTGGTGCACGATACACACCTGTCTCCTGTCGTTCTAGCCCGACTATTCACGGGGTGCCGTGATGGGGCTTTGAGCGGCTCCGGTGACGGTGTTGCGGTAAGCGCCAAGGATGTCGTCTGCGGTGGGCCAGGTGTTGAGGATGTGAGTGACGTCGCGCCGTGCGGTGGTGATGATGCGTGCTGGTGTGTGCCAGGGCGTCCAGCGGAGCGGTTTCTGTTTCGCCAGGGACAACGTCCCCGGTTGTCACAACTAGAGGGGTTTGTAGGCTTGGAAGGTGTAACCCAACGTCCCGAACAGACGAGCGTTCTTCTCCCCTGACGCTCCGTCGTATGTGTCGACACTTGGCCCGAACTCGAGGTCGATGAACCCAACGGCTGTGATCACTGTTTCCCATCCTGCACACGGCAGGGCACCGGCAATTCAGCCAGTCCAGAGATCGATGTTCCGTTTCGCCTCGTCCGAGACAGGCTTGTCAACGCAGATGTCCGCGATTTGGAAACGTCCTCCTGGTTTGAGCGCACGGGCGATCTGTTTGTAGGCGCCGTGCTTGTCGACAGCAAGGTTGAGGACACCGTTTGATATGACCAGGTCAACCGAATCGGCATCGACGGGGAGTCGTTCGATCAGCCCCTCTCTGAATTCTATGTTGGTCAGCGCCATGCGGTTAGCGTTACGGCGAGCAACGTCAAGCATCTCGCGTGTCATGTCCACACCGATTACTCGACCTTCCGGACCGACCGCTCTGGCAGCGATGATGGCGTCAACACCAGATCCCGAACCCACGTCGAGGACCGTCTCGCCTGGTTTGGGAAGACCGAAATGGAATGGGTCGGCCACCCCAGCAAAGGACGCGATCACGTCGTCCGGTATGTCCCT
>JAZFUH010000093.1:0-4059 GCA_036447125.1 Acidimicrobiia bacterium
CAGAACTCGCCGGACGTCCTCCTCGGCACGGTCTCGCCCGTCTCTGGATCGATGATCTTGATCTCGACATGTGGATGCACCCGGCCGACGCTTCCGACCCGTTTGTCGATCGGATCATCGGTGTGCGTCTGTGTGGAGACGGGTGACGTCTCGGTCATGCCATAGGCGATCGTCACCTCGTCGAGGTTCATGCGATCGATGCACTGTTTCATCACCTCGGTCGGACACGGCGAGCCAGCCATGATTCCTGTGCGAAGCGTCGAGAGGTCATAGGACTCGAAGTCCGGCTCGGCGAGTTCCGCGATGAACATCGTTGGAACGCCGTAGAGGCTCGTGCAACGCTCCTCGGACACAGCCTCCAGTGTGCTCTTCGCCTCGAAGGACGCTGCAGGGAACACGATCGTTGCGCCATGGGTCGTTGCGGCCAGGTTGCCGAGCACCATGCCGAAGCAGTGATAGAGCGGAACAGGGATACATATCCGATCTTCGGCCGTGTAGCGACAGGCCTCACCGACGAAGAAGCCGTTGTTGAGGATGTTCATGTGGCTGAGGGTTGCACCCTTCGGATGGCCTGTCGTGCCTGAGGTGTACTGGATGTTGATCGGGTCATCCGGTGTGAGTGTCTCTCCGATTGCAGAGACCTGAGAGGTCCCGATGCTGTCTCCGTCGGCCAGGAAGGATGTCCAGTCATCGGTGTCGAGGAACACGACATGCTCGAGTGCAGGGACCGACGGCCGAACCTCGTTGACCATGGCGACATAGTCAGAGGTCTTGAAGCTTGCAGCAGCGAAAAGGCCCCGGCATCCGGACTGCTCGAGGGCGTACTGGAGTTCATGGGTGCGATACGCAGGATTGATGTTCACAAGGATCACACCGACGAGTGCTGTCGCGTATTGCAGCAGTACCCATTCGGCATTGTTCGGGGACCAGATGCCCACGCGGTCGCCCTTCACGAACCCCATTGCGATCAGTGACCGTGCCACCTGGTCGATCTCCTCTGCGAACTCGCGGTAGGTCCATCGGATACCCTGATGGCGCGACACAAGGGCCTCGTTGTCGCCGTGCAGGCTGACGGTGCGCGCAAGGTTCGTTCCGATCGTCTCGTTGAGCAGCGGAGTTGCGGTGTCCCCTCGAGCGTGGCTCAGTGTTGTCATTGCCGTGCCTCCCTGTGGCGGGTTCCTTGGTGCCAGCCTACGTGGAGGGGGACGGCTGGTCGAGAAGTTGTCCGGTCGCGGACTGCCATTCCCGGGCTATCGTGCCCGGATGATTCCGATCCTCACAGGTCTCGCTGCCGGTGGTCTGCACGTGTTCACAGGTGTCGATCATCTCGCCGCGCTGGCGCCTGCTGCTGTCGAGAACCCCTCAGGTGCAGCCCGTACGGGTGCCTTCTGGGGTCTCGGCCACGGCATCGGCGTGGTCATCGTCGGCGGCGTCGGGTTGGTCCTCAGAGGGATTGTTGATCTTCAGGCGTGGTCGGCCTGGGCGGAGTTTGTCGTCGGGTTCCTCCTGATCGGAATCGGGGTGTGGGCGATGGACAGATCCAGACGCGTCGAAATCCACGACCACAGCCATGAGCATGCCGACATGGCCCACGAACATCTTCATGCCCACGAACCTGGTGATCGGTCACACCATCACGCGGCGCTCGGAGTTGGAATCTTCCACGGCATGGCAGGCGGAGGTCACCTGTTCGGCGTCTTCCCAGCTCTTGCCCTTCCAACGACTCAGGCGATCATGTACCTGCTCGCCTATCTCGTGGCGTCGGTCATCGCCATGGGCTCGTTTGCCCATGGCGTTGGCGAGTTGGCGAGCAGATCTGGGACTCTCTGGATCTCGAGGCTGATGTTCGGATCAGGAGTCCTCGCTGTGATCGTGGGCGCCGTGTGGATCGTTAGCACCTGGCCCTTCTGACGATGATCACGGCCACTCGGAGCCATCATGGAGCTGGGAGGATGCCCTGGTCCCGAGCCGCCGCCACAGCGGCTTCGCGTGTAGCCAATCGAGCTTCATGAGAACGGCGGAAACGTGGTTCTCGACGGTGCGGTGGGAGACGAACAGTTCATCTGCTATCTCTGTGTTCGTGAGACCCTCGGCGAGGAGTTCGAGGATCTCGGCCTGTCGTGCGGTCAATCCGGCGGCGTGGTCCCTGGTCGCTCGCGACCTGCCCCGAGGCACTCTTACGCCCCGGTCCATGAGTGCCCTTCTGACCCTGCCTGCGATTGCTGTTGCTCCGAGGTCGTCGAAGCAGCGTTCTCGGCAGTCGCCCAATTCCCCTTCCACAGCAGGAACTCGGAGAACATCGCCTGACCATCGACCTCGACCGATCGAATCTCGTATCGGGCCGCCGTATCGCGGGCGCGTTGCGCAAAGTCGGCCGCTCAAGCCACATCGCGAACGTCGCCGTACATGCCTGCCATGTTGGAGAGTGCCCTTACCTCGCCCCAATGATCCCCCGCCTGCTCAGAGCGATGGAGGCTCTCCTCCATGAGGCCATGCCACCCATGTCGCCACAACTGTAGATGAGGTGAACCTTGACATTGAGCACGTTGGCCACGGACTCGTCGTCTCCGACCTCTTCGGCAACGGACATCGCTCGGTCGACGAGGGGAAGGGCCGCTTCATCGCTATCCGTAGAGAAGAATTCCAGGAATGCTCGGAAGCTGAGTGATCTGGCGAGGTCCGGACCGGGTCCGTAGCGGTCGAATATGCCCGCGCCTCTGCGGGGCGTGCATGGGTACCGTTGACTCGGCCAGCCGCTGTCAGCGTTCGGGCCCGGTCATGAGAATCGCTCAGAAAGCGGTTGATGAGCGTGCTCTTGCCTATTCCTGCCTCACCACGAACCAGAACCACACGGCCGCCGGCCGATGTCGTCTCATCCACAAGCCGGCGAGTTTCGCCAGCTCGGTTTCCCTTTCAAGGATCATCCTCGTGCTCACCATTCCAGATGCAGTAAATGCGACCGGTCCGTGGGTTGCGGACCGTTCCCGTCGGCACGGGGACGCAACCGTGGCATCATGTGCGACACTCTGCAGTGATATCGAAAGGACCCCAGCGATTGACAGATGCCACACCGACGGCTGGTGCACCAGAAAAGCCAAGATTCGGTAGTCAGCAGATCATCGCGTCGATCCTGACCATTGGGATCCTGGTGATCATGGCTGTCGTGGTCCTTCCTCAGCTCGGTGACTATGGCGACGCGTGGACGGCCATCCAGTCCATGGAGCTTTGGCAGCTCACATTCATCGCGCTGGCGACCGCTGGATTGATCATTATCTACGTCTCCCCATACACGGCTGCGTTTCCCGGCCTGAAATACAAACCGGCCTTTGTGACACGGCAGACGTCATTCATGATCTCGAACGTCATTCCCGGCGGGGGAGCATTCGGGCTTGCCGCTCAGTTCGGGATGCTGACGAGTTACGGCTACGGCACCGCACCCGTCACGTCGGTCATTGGAATCACGAGCGTGTGGAATACGCTTGTCACGCTCTCGTTCCCTGTCATCGGCCTCATTGCCCTCTCTCTTTCCGGACAGAGCAGCGGCGAGGCCTTGACGGTGACGCTGATCGCAGCTGTAGCTGTGATTGCGATGATCGTTCTGCTTGCTCTCGTCCTGCGGAGCGAGGACTTCGCCCGGAAGATCGGTGGGTGGGCGGATCGCATCGTCCGGTGGGGCGCCAGCGTTCTGAAGAAGGATGTTGACTTCGATGCTGTGGATGCAGTCGTCGAATTCCGGTCTTCGATCGTGGATGTCGTCTCCGATCGTTGGCTGCTCATCACAGTTGCGAATGTCGGTCAACAGCTGGCCCAGTTTTCGATCCTCTACCTTGCTGTTGTTGCTTTGCAAGGCGGGTTCGGTGGCCCTGTCTCGCTGTTTGAGGCATTTGCAGCATTCTCGTTCGGAAGGCTTGCAACCTTCATCCCCGTGCCTCCGGGCGGTCTTGGCACAACGGACGCGATCATCACGGCCCTGCTCACGACCTTCGGTCTCCCGAACAATGATGCGCTCGCTGCCACGTTGGTCTGGAGGGCTGCGACCTACTTCCCCCAGGTCTTCAT
>JAZFUH010000094.1:0-5092 GCA_036447125.1 Acidimicrobiia bacterium
GTGGTGGCCGGCTTGTTCATCCTTGCCGTGCCGGAGGCGTCCGCGCGAATGCTTGGGCTCATCCTCGCCGTTGCGCTCGTGTTCATGGGCGGGACAGACCTTTGGGGCGCCACTCGAATACGTCCGACGCCATGGACGGCAGTGTTTCTCGGTCTGGTCTCGCTGGTTGCGGGAGCGGGGATCATCTTCATGCCAGATCTCGCGTTTGGCATCCTTGCAAAGGTGTTCGCGATCCTGCTCGCTCTCCGCGGGGTGACAGTCTCCGTTCGAGCGTTTCACGAGAGGCATACATCGGACGCGTGGACCTTCAACCTCGTCCGTGGCTCACTTTCGGTTGCGACAGCCGTGATCATCTTCGTGATTCCCGATGCAATCGCCACAACGCTCGTGCTCGCCATCGCCGCCACAGCACTCATCTCAGGAGCAATAATGATCAGCTATGGCATAACCAGTGCCGATGCTGACCATCTCGGAGCCGTGGAGCTCGGCGGATTTATAAAGCGATGGCTGGGCGAGCGCGATGTCGGTGAAGAAATGCGCCGAGAAGTGATCGACAGTCTCTACTTCGAGCCTCCGGATTCATCCCAGAAACAGGTCGGCTTCTGGGTGCTACTTGTGCTGTCGACCACGATCGCGACTCTTGCGATCCTTGCTGACTCGACCGCGGTTGTCATCGGTGCGATGCTCGTTGCGCCGTTGATGACACCGATCCTCGGTGTGAGCGCAGGCATCGTCAACGGATGGATGTCACGGGTATCCCGTTCCTTCGCAACGGTTGTCGGAGGTGTTGCAGTATCGATCTTCACAGCGTGGATCGTCGCGTCCTGGGCGCCACACTTCGTTCCGATCGCGACGAATTCACAGGTGATTTCTCGGGTCACTCCGACGCTCATCGACATGATGATCGCCGTGGCCGCTGGGGCGGCCGGCGCATATGCAACCGTCGACAAGCGCGTCTCATCCTCAATCACAGGTGTCGCGATCGCGGTGGCTCTTGTTCCACCGCTCGGTGTTGTCGGTGTGACACTCACCGTCGGAAACTACGGAGACGCCGGTGGGGCATTCGTTCTCTTTCTGACGAACCTCGTGTCGATCATCCTCGCAGCTGCACTCGTGTTCGTCCTGACAGGTTTCGCGCTCGTCGCGAAACTCCAGGAGAACCAGGAGAAGATGAAGACGGTCATCATCACCGTGGTTCTGGGCGCCCTGATCGTGATGGTGCCTCTCGCATTTACGTCTGAGGGCATCCTGACTTCTGCGTCCAGACAATCGAGCGCTCAGGCCGTGACAGAGGAGTGGCTCGGGGACCAATCGAATCTTCGACTCAACAAGGTCGAAGTCAGGGGTAATGAGGTCGACATCATCATCACCGGAGAAGGTGAAGTCCCTTCGGTGTCCAAGCTGAACGAGGACCTCTCGAAATCCTTCGGCACGCGGACGATCGCAGTGGTCGAGTACTTCCCTTCACAGCGCCTGACGGCAGACAACCAGCCCTGACAAGATACGACATGGGCTCGTATCATTGACTCATGCCAACCACGACCACGCTCCATGTCACGCTGTCGGGTGATGTCTTCCTCAAGTCCAGACGCACCCAGAAACGGCTGATCAAACGCGTCCGGGGGAATCTCGCCCATGCGCTTCGGTCGGCAGGATATGAAGGACAAGCAAAGAGGATTGGCACCCACAGGTTCGAACTCGAGCCATCGGACGCGATCGTCGACGAGGTCAGGTTTGCCGCGCTCTCGGTGTTCGGTGTTTCATCTGTCGACACGATGCGTCGTATCGTGTTCGATGACATCGCGGAACTCGCGAAAGCGGTTGCCGCGTTCAACGTGGAGCAGGTGGCCGGGCGCACTTTTGCAGCGCGAGTCAAGCGTCGTGGAACCCACGAGTGGAACTCGATGGACCTCGCACGCCTCATAGGTGCGGAACTCTACCCCCAGTCGGCAGGAGTAGATCTCACGAACCCGGAGGTCGAGGTTCATGTGACAGTGCTCGATCAAGACGCATTCCTTGTGCTCGATCATCAGCGTGCGGCAGGGGGGCTCCCACTCGGCACCCAGGGCCGCGTGCTGTGTCTCGTCTCGGGTGGCTTCGACTCGGTCGTGGCTGCGTGGATGTTGATGTCAAGAGGGTGTCCTGTCGACTTCGTTCACTTCTCGCTGAACTGCGCCCAATCTGACCACGCGCTTGCTGTTGCTCGAGAGCTGTGGACACGCTGGGGGCATGGCACCGAGCCGGTCGTTCACCTTGTCGAGTTTCAGCCGGTCAAGGACGCGCTGTTCGAGCACGTCGACTCGAGGATGCGACAGGTCAGCCTGAAGGTGATGATGGCACGCGCGGCGAGTGAGATCGCCCAGGATGCCGGTATCACTGCCCTCGTGACCGGGGATGCCCTTGGTCAGGTCTCCAGCCAGACCCTGCCGCATCTTGTTGCCGTGTCCAGGTCTTCAGAGAAGCCGATCCTGCGCCCTCTCCTCGGTCTCCCGAAGGAATCGATCATCGATCTCGCACGCCGGATCGGGACTGCTGAGCTCTCTGCCCGCGCCCAGGAAGTCTGTGATCTCTCCGAAGGCCGGCCGGTTGCCACGGCTGCGTCAGAGGTTGCGATTGCCGATACCGTCGCCCGGATTCCGGAAGAAGTTCTGGCAGACGTCATCGCCACCCGCAAGGTCTTCGACCTGCGCGACTGGACCCCGGGCCAGTTCTAGCGCCCCACTAGCGGTACATCGTTGTGACGATACGGGCAAAGTCCTCGTCACCGAGGAGGCCACGTCGGTTCATGTCCGCGAGTCGTGCAATGTCGTCCGAGCCTGAAGGACCGATCTGCCTCGCCGAACCAACGTTGTAATCGGCATCTGAAGGACGAAGAGCGAAGTACAGGATCACTCCGAGCACGGGAAGAAAGATGATCGCGATCGCCCAGAGAGCCTTCGCGAGGCCTGAATGACTCGAAGAGAAGAGATCAACAAGGGCGAAGCCCCAGAGAAGAAGAAGTGGGATCCAGATCGCCAATATCCAAAAAAAGTCCCAGAAGTCCATGTCCGCGCCTTCCTCGTCGTGCCCCGACTCTAATGGCAACCAGGATGTTCAGATGTAGGCTGCGAGCCACGACCACGATGTCAGGGGATCACATGCAAATCCGGGCTTTCTTTGTAACTGTCGCCGCCGTGCTCGTGCTTGCCTCGTGTGGCCTGATCGATGGAGACGGTTCCATCACGGTGACTTCTGATCCGGTCAATGGAGCCACCTCAACCGAGGCGCCGGATGCCACCTCGCCTGACACGTCCACGGCGCCGGGCTCCACCGAAGCACCGGGTGCAACCGTGCCGGACGGCGAGGATGCTGACGAGACGCCATGGTGGCTCCTCCTCGTCGTGCTCGGAGCGATCCTCATTCTCATCATCGCGTTCGTCTCGAGAGGGTCAAAGAAGAGGCTCGTTGTTGCACCTGCCCCAACGACGTGGAAGGACAATGCGCGGAAGGGCTATGCCGATGCGCGTTGGCTATTCGACGCGATGTCTGAGGATCTGGCTATTTGGCGCGGAAATGCGACGTATGACAGCACCTCAGCCGTTGGGGCGACGGCGGGGACCGCTCTTGCAGAAACCTGGGCGCAACTCGACGCACGAACCGGGAAGGCGAGCGACAGCCTCTACGCTCTCGAGGCCACCGCACCCGACCGGAGGACCGCACAGGCTGCAAGCACCGCCGTTGCATCCATGCGGTCTGTGAGACGGTCCGTGGATGATCGTGCCGAAGCCCGGATGAACTATCGCACGGTTGAAACCGGAGTCGACGTCGGTCAGGTCGCCCTTCAGGACGCACGAGAACGCGAAGTGCGAGCGTCGAGGAACCTTGCCGAGGCTCGCAGCGCATACGGAGCCGCCCTCACGAGTCTGTCAACGGTGCTGTAGGAGGTCTACGGTTTACGGTTTTCGGTTCACGGTCAGAACCTTCCGCAGACCGTAAACCGTAAACCGTGAACTTCTTCCGCTATACGTTTCCACCCGAGAGAATGACACCGACGCGTTTGCCTGCAAAGAGAGGGGAGTGACGGATGAGCGCGGCTACTGCTGTTGCCCCTGAGGGTTCCACCACGAGTTTCATGCGTTGAGCCAGGGCATGCATGGCTTCGATGATCTCCTCATCGGTGACGGTCACCACGGTTCGATTGGCCTCCGAAAGAATGGCGAACGGAATGACCCCGATACCCACCAGCAATCCATCTCCCACGCTGATGGCTCCGGTGGCTGGATACCTGACTCCATCGCGGAGAGACCGATAAGAATCGTCAACCAACTCGGGCTCGGCCCCGATCACATCCATGCCGTATTCGGTTGCAACGATTGATGCGCCGGCGAGAAGGCCACCACCGCCGATCGGCGCAAGCACAAGATCGAGGTCGAGAACCTCATCCACCAATTCGAGAGTCGCCGTGGCCTGTCCGGCGATGACCGCAGGGTTGTCGAATGGATGCACCTCGGTGTATCCATATTCATCGATCAGCCTTGAGACCATCCGGGCTCGCTCAGGTTGTTTGCAGAACACCACCCTCGCTCCGTAACCCCTCACGGCGTCGACCTTTACCTCTGGAGCGTGCTCAGGCATGACGACGGTGGCAGCGATATCGCGGATCGAGCACGCATAAGCCACAGCCTGTCCATGATTACCGGAAGAATGTGTGATGACACCTCTCGCAGCATCTTGTCGGCTGAGTGACAGGACTGCGTTCGTGGCTCCTCTGGCTTTGAAAGCTCCGACCTTCTGAAGGTTCTCCGCCTTGAGGAACACGGTTGACCCGGTGCGAGCGTCCAGGTATCGGGATGTGAACACGGGTGTCCTGTGTGTATATGACTCGATCCGACGTGCAGCTGCCCGGACATCTGCCATGGATGGGAGGGTGGTCACGAAACACTCTCCGACGCGCCGGCTCGTGCTCGAGTGGTCGACTCAAAGTATGCCCACAGAGCACCAGCCGACAGAACATGCCAGAGCGCATGGCCCTGGAACAGGGAAGCTGAGTCACACAAGGGACCACCGGTCCTGCCGGCGATGAAGAGCACCACCGCTATGGCCATTGCTGCCA
>JAZFUH010000095.1:0-7950 GCA_036447125.1 Acidimicrobiia bacterium
ATAGGGCATGAGGGTGCTTGCCGACAGAGTCCTCGTGTTCCGAAAGCTCGCTGTTGGCTGCGCTCGGAGATGCCGACGCCAACACCTCGTGGGACGGGGGTTCGATTCCCCCCACCTCCACCACTCGAAAGGGGCCTCCGGGCCCCTTTCCTGCGTCGCCATCGCTGACGACGGGGCCTTCAGCCGTGCGATCTGGGTGCCGATATGGCTGTTACGGAGGAAGATCTTTGAAAAGAGTCGCCATTGTGTTTCTGATGCTCGTCCTTGGCGGATGTGGCGCTGCGACACAGTCGGACAGGACGATTGACCCGACGGTACCGAGCGTCGCCAGCCCCGTCACGACCCAGCCAGCGGAGGATATTCGCTCCCTCGATTCGGAGCCTGCTGTCTCAGCACGCGACGCCGACGCATGCTCGGACGGTCGAATCACGTTCGAATATCCCCCCGTTGACCTCGACGCCATCGAGTACATCACGCCGCTGGGTCTCATGACCGGATCCCACGTCACTCCGGTCGACCACCAGTACTACCAGAACTTCAAGGATCCGAGCAGGCTCATCGATGTCTACAGCCCAGCCGCAGGCACCATCCTCGACATTCAGCACATGGTCGAGGTGCTCACCGATGGTGGTGGCGAACCGATCAGCGACTATCGCCTTGTCATCGAGCACACCTGTTCGATATCGTCGATCTTCATTCACATCGGTGAACTCTCCCCCCGCATTGCGGCGGTGGCTCCGCCGCCGGGTGAGTACGCCCGTGTCGATGTTGCTGTGGAAGCGGGCGAGGTGATCGGCTCGTACACGATGAACGTCGACTACAACGTCGTGGACCTGGACATCACCCTCGAAGGTCTTCTCGTCCCCGATACCTATGAGCGTGAACCTTGGAAGATCCACACGCCCGACCCGTTCGACTATTTCGCCGAAGACATTCGGCAAACGATGATCGCCAAGAGCCTCCGCTCTGTCGAGCCGTTTGGAGGAAAGTTCGACCATGACGTTGCAGGCACCCTCGCGGGCAACTGGTTCGAGCAAGGCACGAACGGCTACGGGGGCACAGATCAGAACCGGTACTGGTCTGGTCACCTGTCTGCGGCATATGACCTGTTCGACCCGACCCACGTCGTCATCTCGATCGGCACGTTCGACGGTGTCTCCCTCCAGGCAGGCGTCGCCGGTAACGCTCCGGATCCAAGGAACGTGACGGTTGACACCGGTCTTGTCGTGTACGAGCTGGTTCGTTACGACTACTGGGTTGATGGAGAGCGCTGGGACCGCGTCAGTCTCATGAAAGGGATCGAGGCACGCAACGACGACGGTTCGACGTTCGGAGTCGTGTTGTTCGAACTTCTCGATGACACAACGCTCAGGGTCGAGACGGTCCCCGGAGCGACCGCCGACCAGATCGACGGGTTCACGGACGCTGCGGTTCTCTACGGACGGTGACCGTTCACCGGGTCACTCCCAGTTCTGTTCGATTCCAGCGATCTCCAGAGCTGCAGGAACAAGGTTGACTACGGAGATCTCGTTGGTTTCACCGAAGCGAACCCATCGAACCTCATCCACCGATCCGTCGATTTCGGTGACCTCGGGTTCGCCTTCTAGTGGTGTGCGATAGATCATCCTGATGATGTGGAGGTCGGATTGGTAGTGCTCGTCCCAGTAGATCCGTGAGTCGACGCCGAGGAACTCGAAGGTGCCCAACTCGAGTCCGGTTTCTTCGAACACCTCTCGCTTGAGAGCATCCTCGGGATGTTCACCCCATTGGACGCCGCCGCCAGGCAACGTCCATCGGCCCTCACCCGGATATTCGGGAGCGATCCGGCACAGGAGTATCGAGTCGTCGTGGTGTGCCACGCCGTAGGTGAGAGCCTGCTCTGGGGGTCGACCATCCGGTGGACGGTAGCAGGCGCGCCTGATCGTTCTCCAGGCTGTGGACCGGAGTGAGTCTGGTCCACAACACTGGGTTCGCTGCTTGGGTCTACGCGAGTCCGAGGGCGACGCGTGGGTCGGTCCACTCCGAGCCGAGCGCATGGGCAACGGCTTCGTTCGTCAGCTTGCCGGCTGCGGTGTTCACGCCACCGATGAGTTCCGGCATCGCCTCGAAGGCCTCGCCCAGTCCTATCCCGAGCGCACGCACATAGGGCAAGGTTGCGTTCGACAGGGCGCGCGACGAGGTGTGGGGCACCGACCCGGGGATGTTCCCCACTGCGTAGTGCACGACGCCGTCGACCACATACGTCGGATCGTGGTGCGTTGTCTCGCGGCTGGTTTCGAAGCAGCCACCCTGATCGATCGAGATGTCGACGAGCACCGACCCAGGACGCATTGCCGCAACCATCTCCCGATCCATGACCATGGGTGCTTTGTCCCCTGCGACCAGAACAGCACCCACGACAAGGTCGGCCTGTGATGTCCACTCGCTGACGGCGTGTTTCGTCGAGAAGTCCGTGACCACTCGTGAGCCCCATCGGGTCTGGACGCGTTCGAGGGCATCGACATTGACGTCAAGAACGGTAACGCGCGCACCCATGCCGACGGCAACGTCGATGGCGTTGATCCCGGATGCTCCTGCACCGATCACGACCACAAGGCCCGGAGGTACACCAGCGTGCCCGCCAAGGAGGACACCCATGCCGCCATACGGCGCCATCAGGTAGAACGCGCCGACCTGGGTTGAGAGCCGACCGGCGATGTGGCTCATCGGCGCAAGGAGGGGGAGCCCACCATCGGTTTCGACGGTTTCATACGCGATGGCTGTGGCACCAGACGCCCGAAGTCCCTCTTCGACAGACGGATAGGCCGCAAGGTGAAGATACGTGAAGAGGATGTGGTCGGGTCGCAACATCGCGATCTCTGAGGCCTGAGGTTCCTTGACGTGAACGATCAGTGTTGCTTGATCGAATACGTCCTGTGCACCGTCAACGATCTCGGCGCCAGCCTCGAGGAAACTGGCATCGGGAGCTCCCGCTCCGTCACCGGCCCCGGCCTGGATCAGCAGGTGGTGACCGCGATGTACGAGATCGGCAGCTGCTCCGGGGAGAAGCGCCACACGACGCTCGTCCGGTTTGATCTCCTTGACAACGCCGATGTTCATCTTCGTCCTCCGTTTCGGTTTGGTGACTCGTCGAGGTGGCCGTGGGAAGCCTCGGCCAGCCTTGTGGTGATCTCTTCGATGTTCGTGTCCATTGCACTCGTCGTGACTCTGATGTGGTGATCTGTGTGCTCCGTCAACCGGAATGGTCTTCCGCGTGCGACTCCGATTCCATGTGCAGCGAGCATCGGAACAGCCGTTGCTTCGTCCTGTACCGGCACCCAGATGTTAAGACCGTGCATACCGCCGACGGTTACTCCCAGAGCACCGAGTCCGTCAACGACCGCTCCCCGTCTCTCCGCATAGATGCCTGCGGCTGTGGCTACTGAAGCCTCGATTTCCGTTGACGTGAGCATCGTCGCAAGGACTTCCTGGAGCAGCCTGCTCGTCCAGGATGGACCGAGCATCCGTCTGCGTTCGACGAGGTTGATCGGACCGGCAGTGCCGCCGACCGCGGCGAGACGAAAATCCGGTCCGTGTGATTTCGAGAAGCTCCTCACATGGACAACCTGATCGGGAATTGCTGTGCCGAGACTCACGAGTTTCGCGTTGGACACCGGACCGGACTGGTCATCCTCGATGACAAGCACCGGTCTGTCTGCCACGATCGATGCGAGCTCGTCGCCGCGCGTGCGCGTCATCGAAACGCCTGTCGGGTTGTGCGCCCTCGGCTGGATGATCAGGACAGCCATACCCTCATCGACAGCTCCGCGGACCGCATCGGGATCGAGGCCAGAATCGTCGAGAGGGAGGGGGATCATCTCTGCGCCGGCCAGATCCAACATGTCATACAGCGGGGGGAACCCCGGATCTGAGATCCCGACCTTGTCACCGATCGAGACGGTGGCCTGGATCAGTCGATCAAGGGCGTCCATGGCACCGTTGAGAATCGTGATCTGCTGTGGGTCGAATGGCCAGCGTCTGCGCAGCTCGGTTTCGAGCTCGCCGATCACGGGTCGCTCGAGATACGAAGCCACGGTGGGGGATTCCTTGAGGTCGTGCAGAACGGGCAGTGGGTTGGGGAGGAGGCGTGCATCGGGGACTCCGTTCGACAAGTCAATCCTGATCGCGTCGCCGGTCGTCGGCACTCGCCAATATCGAACGGTCGGCCCGACGTTGACCTCGCGGACGAACGATCCTCTCCGGCCCTCCGTGTCGATGATGCGGTGTCGTCTGAGTATCTGCCACGCGTCCCCGACGGTTGTGGGAGAAACCTGCAATGCGTCCGCAAGTTCGCGTACCGTTGGGAGGCGGCTGCCAGCGGGAAGAGCATCGCTCGTCGCCAATGAACCGATGCCGCGTGCGATTCCCTCCGCTGTCTGATCGGAGATGGCGTCTGCGATGGTCCTGATCACATCAGGCATGTTTGTCTGGTACGAAGCATAGTTTGTGCAAGTCGATTGGAAGTACTCTAGTCTGTGCGAACCTGCCAAGCATGGTCCGGGCAACCGGAAGCAAGCACCCGGCCGTATTCCCACGGCGGGTTGAACCAGAAGGAGCCTTCCAATGAGCAGAGTTGTCAAAGCAGCCATCCTCCAGACGGAGTGGACCGGGGACAAGGAATCGATGATCGAACTCCACGAGGAGTACGCAAGGAAGGCAGCAGCGCAAGGCACACAGGTGATCTGTTTCCAGGAGCTGTTCTACGGACCGTACTTCTGCCAGGTACAGGACATCGAGTACTACGGGTACGCGGAAGAGATCCCAAACGGCCCGACCACCGAGCGCTTCCAGAAGCTTGCCAAGGAACTCAACATGGTGATGGTCCTCCCCATGTACGAGCAAGAGATGGCAGGGTTCCTCTACAACACGGCAGCGGTGATCGATGCCGATGGCACATACCTCGGCAAGTACCGCAAGCACCACATCCCGCATGTCGGCGGGTTCTGGGAGAAGTTCTACTTCCGCCCCGGCAACCAGGGATATCCGATCTTCCAGACCGCCGTTGGCAAGGTCGGTGTTTACATCTGTTACGACAGGCACTTCCCCGAAGGCTGGAGGGCGCTTGGGCTCCACGGAGCAGAGATCGTCTTCAACCCATCAGCGACGAGCCGTGGCCTGTCCAAGTATCTGTGGCAGATCGAGCAACCCGCATCGGCCGTTGCCAACATGTACTACGTCGGAGCGATCAACAGGGTCGGTGTCGAGGACCTCGGAGACAACGACTTCTACGGCTCTTCGTACTTCGTCGATCCGCGAGGTCAGTACGTTGGCGATGTCGCGTCCGATACTGAAGCCGAGCTTGTTGTTCGGGACCTCGACCTCGACAGGATCGCGGAGGTGCGAAACCAGTGGGCTTTCTACAGGGATCGTCGGCCAGAGACGTACGATCCGTTGACGGAGGGATGAAGCAAATGGGCATACACAAAGAACTCACTGATCGCACGAGGGCGGTGCTGCCGTCGTGGCTCGCGCTCTATTACGACGAACCGATCGCGATCGATCATGGTGAGGGCCGTACGGTGTGGGATCTCGAAGGAAACGAGTACCTCGATTTCTTCGGTGGCATCCTCACCACAATGACCGCGCACTCCCTGCCCGAAGTGACGGCAGCGATCAATGAACAGGCAGGCAAGATCCTGCACACCTCGACGCTCTATCTCAATGAGCCGATGGTCGAGCTTGCGGAGATGGTCGCCGAGATGTCTGGCATCCCTGACGCCAAGGTCTTCTTCACGCCTTCTGGAACCGAGGCGAACGATGCCGCAATGCTCCTTGCGACCGTATATCGCAAGTCGAATCAGGTCCTTGCGCTCCGGAACAGCTATCACGGCCGCAGCTTCACCGCGATCGCGCTGACGAGTCATCGTGCGTGGTCACCGACCGGGTACTCAGCGCTCAACGTGCAGTACGTCCAGGGCCCATACAAGATACGGAGTCCCTTCAAGGACCTCGATGACGATGCATTCGTTGATGCTGCGGTGGATGACCTTCACCAGGTGATCGACATGATGACATCTGGTGATGTTGCATGCATGATCGCCGAGCCCATCCAGGGAGTCGGCGGGTTCGCTACGCCACCGGACGGCTTCTTCAAGAGGTTCAAGGATGTTCTCGACGAGTACGGAATCCTGTTCGTGTCCGACGAGGTGCAGACAGGCTGGGGTCGGACAGGGGAGCACATGTGGGGCTACCAGGCCCACGGCATCACCCCGGACATCCTGACGTTCGCCAAGGGCATCGGCAACGGTCTCTCGATCGGTGGGGTCGTCGCAAGGGCGGAGATCATGGACTGCATCGGAGCGAACTCGATTTCGACCTTCGGAGGGAACCCATTGGTGTCTGCCGGCGCGCTTGCGAACCTCAGATACCTGATCGAGCACGATCTGCAGGGCAACTCGCTCAAGCAGGGATCGAGGCTCTACGAGTCGCTTCTGCCCCTGACCGATGAGACGCCCTGGATTCTTGAATTCCGCGGCAAGGGACTCATGCTCGCGATCGAGACAGTTGAGCCCGGCACGATGGAACCTGACGGGGCGCGTGCGGGAAGGCTCCTCGAGGAGACCAGGAAGCGGGGATTGCTGATCGGCAAGGGCGGTCTATACGGCAACGTCCTGCGGATCGCGCCACCCATGACGGTCACAGAACAGGAAATCGATGCCGCGGTGGCGATCATCGCCGAATCAGTGGCGGTCATCGACTGATCACACGAGAGGAACCAGCAATGAAGACACTCATCTCAGGTGGGACGGTTGTAACGGCCATCGACACCGTCGCTGCGGACGTGCTCATCGAAGGCGAGGTGATCATCGCCATAGGCGCCCCAGGGACACACGGCTGGGCAGACGAGGCAGACAATGTGATCGACGCCACGGGCAAGTACGTCGTTCCCGGCGGTATCGATCCCCACACCCACATGGAGCTGCCGTTCGGTGGTACGTACGCGTCGGACACATTCGAGTCAGGCACACGTGCGGCCGCCTTCGGCGGGACGACGACGATCATCGACTTTGCGGTCCAGGTGAAGGGCGAAAGCCTCATCGAAGGGTTCGACACCTGGATGGCAAAGGCGCAGGACAACTGCGCCATCGACTACGGATTCCACATGATCGCTGGAGACATAAACGAACAGTCCTTGTCGGACATGGATGTGCTCATCGATCGCGGATGCACGAGCTTCAAGCTGTTCATGGCATATCCGGGGGTGTTCTACTCAGACGACGGCGAAATTCTGCGAGCCATGCAGAAAGCAGCAGCAACGGACTCGATGATCATGATGCATGCGGAGAACGGCATGGCGATCGACGTGCTGCGAGAGCAGGCGCTCGAGAGAGGCGAGACCGATCCGGTCTATCACAGCCTGACACGCCCATCGGTGACCGAGAGCGAAGCGACACATCGGGCGATCGTCCTTGCCGAGTTGGCCGGTGCGCACTTGTACGTCGTGCACATGTCGGCGAAAGAGGCGCTCGAAGAGATCGCGGAGGCCCGTGACAAGGGACTGCCCGTCTTTGCAGAGACATGTCCGCAATACCTGTTCCTCAACGTCGAGGACCATGTCGCATCTGAGGGGTTCGAGGGGGCCAAATACGTATGCTCCACCCCGATTCGCAAACGCGAGGACGGTCACCAGGATGCCCTGTGGATGGGGCTGGCCACGAACGACCTTCAGGTGGTGTCAACGGACCATTGCCCCTTCTGCATGGACGATCACCCGGTACTCGGCACACAGAAACGGCTCGGCGTCGGGGACTTCACGAAGATCCCGAACGGACTTCCGGGTGTCGAGGACCGATTCCAGCTCATCTACCACGGCGGCGTCGTCGAAGGTCGCATCGATCTCAACAGGTGGATCGAGATCACAAGCACGGCGGCAGCGAAGATCTTTGGGATGTATCCAAAGAAGGGAACGAT
>JAZFUH010000096.1:0-4478 GCA_036447125.1 Acidimicrobiia bacterium
GTGTCTCTTTCCTAAGCGGTCGATGGCGTCGATATCGGCCGGGCTGCGTCCCTCCCTGGATTCAACGGTGTTGATTCCGGGCAATTCATCCTGCGCGATCGAATAGACGGCACCCCATACCGTGCTTCCCGGTGCGGGTACTGCCGTTGGGAGTCCTCCGTCCCATCTATTGCCAATGATCCCGAACGAGAGACCCCAACCGGGTAGATGCGCTATGAATTCGAAGGCAGCTCCGGGGGCAACCTCGGCCATCTGCTCGGGTGCAATAAGTGCAGCGTATGCGAAGTAGAGCACTGTATCCTCGCCGAAGCCTTTCGCCCTTCCGGTCACCCATTCTAGATGGCCGGCGATACTCACCCAACTGTGGAGTTGGGAACCAATCGTTGATGAGGAGCGTCTTAGGTGCATACAACAACAAGAAGTGAGGCACGCCCGTCATGAACACGATGGACGACACCCTGGAATTCAACATTTTCGATGCCCCGATCATGACCGAGCGACCCTGGGCCGTCTTTGCTGCATGCAAGGACGAACAGGGGATGACGTTCTTTCCTCAAACGAGGGACGAAGAGGCGCAAGCTCTGACGATCTGTCAAATCTGTCCCGTCAGCGAGGACTGTCTTGACCACGCGCTCGAGACAAATGAACGGTTCGGAGTCTGGGGCGGCACCACGGAGAAGGAACGAAGAAGACTTTCAAGGATTGCGTGACAGATCGCTCGCGGGAGCTCGCTTCCAGAACGCTCGGCTGGCGCCTCGCTTCCAGATACCAGAACGCTCACGGGAGCTCGCTTCCAGATGCCAGACATCTGGCATCTGGTTTCTGGATTCTGGCATCTGAATTCACACGGCCCTCTCTCTGACCACCGCTCCGATGTCGAGGCGCCTGACCGATCTGATGCCGGGGATGAGCGATAGCAGAGCAACCGCGATCATGGAGAGCGCGGCGACCGCGATCGTCACGGGTCTGATGGAGAGTTCGAACGTGAAGGAGTCGTTGTCGAACGAGGCCAGGAACAGCCCCGACATCCAGATCCCAAGAAGAGTGCCAGGGATGATTCCAAGAGCGGTGAGCAGAAGGTTCTCGCCGACGATCATCCAGGCGATCGTTCTGTCAGCCATCCCGCTCGCTTTGAGCGTCGCGAATTCGGTTGACCGCTCGGCAATGTTCACAGAGATGGTGTTGAACATCAGGGAGAACGCCATCAGCCCGCCGAAGATGAGCATGATCCCAACAAAGGCGTAGAACAGCCCAAGGAACTGCTGCGTCAGGTCATAGAGCGTTCGTGCATCTTGGACGGCAAGGACGCCAGGGATGCCCTCAAGGGCTGTAATGGTGGTGCTTCGACTCAGCGTTGGGTCGAACAACGCCAGCGTCGAGGCAACCGCCGGTGTTGTCATGAGGGTCTCCGGGTCGTCGATCCCGGCGACCCGAAGGGCATCGGTGATGACCTCGTAACTCGCGTACAAGGGAATTCCGAGCGGTTCGTCCACGAATTCGATGAGTTCAAGAACGATCGTCACGTCGTGAGTTGGAAGATTGATCCGGAGGAGGTCTCCCTCGGCAACACCTAGTTTGTCCGCGAGTCCCCGGCCGGCGAGAACGCCTGTCGCTGGGAGCGTCCCGGCAGCATTGGTCCAGCCGTGCATCTGTGTGTCGCGTTCGAAGCCTTGCAACGTCGTTGCAAGTGTCTCGCCGTTGCGAGTGATCGAAGCGCTGAAGCCTGCGACGCGCTCGGCACGCTCCACGCCCCTGACCGAACTGATACTGAGGATCATGTCCGAGTCCACCGGTGAGGACGAGATCACAGAAACGTCCTGCACTGCGATCCTGTTGAACTGCTTGTCGATGAGACCGATGACGCTGTCGATCATTCCACCAGAGGCAAGAACCAGGATCAGCGCCAACACGACGCCGAGCACCGTCGAGAGACTTCGTCGCTTCGACCTGCCGATTCCACGGAGCGTCATCCGTGTTCGCACGGGTAGCTTCGAGATCGGAGGTACTGCCTTCTCGAGCAGGCTCATGCCGCCCGACATCAAGGGGGCAGAGCCCCTCATGGCGTCCGCTGGAGCGATCTTGTACGCGGCGCGGGCCGGAACCAGTGCGGACACGATTCCTGCGACGACACCGAACGAGAGGCCGATGATGATCGTGAACGGCCGGATCACGATGACGGTGTCTGGGATGTCGAGCAACCCCGTGTACATGCGTGTCATGAGGGATCCTGATATCACGCCGAGGAGTACGCCGACCAATGCACCGACGGTTCCGATCCACAGACCGAAGCCCAGGTAGTGCCTCCTGAGATCGCGGGCCGACATGCCTGAGGCCCGCAGGGTGCCGATGATCGATCGCTGCGAGAACACGATCCGGGTCAACAGCACGTAAACCGCCATGCCTGCAGCGGTGAGGAAGAGAATCGGGAATGCAACAGCCATCTGTCCGAATCCCTCAACATCGAGCTGCAGGGTCGAGTTCGATGGCTGGTCGGCCTGGGTGAGGATGCTTGTTGCCCCGGCATCGGTTGCTGCATGGTGGACGAGCGTGTCGATGTCGTCGGTGACGACTTCGTTTTCGTACAGCACCAGGGTCTCGCGGACCGACGTCGATGGAGGCAATCGGGACACGAGCTCCTCATCGACGAAGAACACTCCGAACTGCTCCGGATCGGCGAAGACCTCCTGTGTGCTCGGCGCCGGCCATATGTACTCAGCGGAGCCTGCCACACCGACGAGGTCGAACTCCTGACCGGGCCCCACAACCACGGTGAACGAGTCGTCCAAACCGAGATCGAACGTTCGGGCAACATGCACCTCGGCAACGGCCTGAAAGCTGCCGTCGCTTGACAGATACTCGCCGTCATGGACATCGATCTGGTTCACATCAGGCTGGCTGCCTGACGGCATGCCGATCAGCCTGCCTCTGAGCGTTGTAAGCCCGATCGTGATGGGCAGGTCAGCGCTGTGCCTGACGGTGACCGTCTCGACGCCGTCGATTTCGAGAAGCGTGTCTGCCAGATCGTCGCTTCCACCGGTGATCGTCATATCGGCGAACGAAAGACGATCGTAGGTCTGTTCGTAGCTGGCGGTGAGATTCCGATACGAGTCATATGTGGCGGCAAACATCATGACGCCGATGACCACGGTTGCGCCGACAGCGAGGAATTGCCACCGCTGGCGTCTCATGTCCCTGCGGCGCTTACGCGCGAGTTGACTCACCAGCGAAGCTCCGAAGCAGGGGTTGGATGATCGTTGACCACATCACCGACGATCCTGCCATCGCGGAGTCGTATCACTCTGTCAGCCATCTCAGCGATCGTCGAATTGTGTGTGACGAGGAACACCGTCCTGTCTTCGCCCTCAGTTGTGGATTTGAGCAGATCGAGGATCGTACGTCCGGTTTCGAGATCCAGGGCTCCCGTGGGTTCATCACAGAGCAGCAACGGAGGGTCCTTCACTATCCCACGGGCGATTGCGACTCTCTGTTGCTGTCCTCCGGACATCTCAGCGGGAAAGTGTCCGAGCCTGTCCGAGAGACCGACACTTTCGAGAACGGCGTCCGAGCGGGTCTCGGGATCGGTGCCTGTGATCTCGGCTATCAGCGCTACATTCTCCTGAGCCGTAAGTGTCGGTATCAAGTTGTAGAACTGGAACACGAAGCCGACAGTCGATCGCCGATACTCGGTTCTCTCCTTGTCCGACATGCCTGCGATCTCCAGGCCGTTGACATTCAAGCTTCCCGACGTTGAGGGTTCGAGTGCGCCGATCTGATTGAGCAGCGTCGTCTTTCCGGATCCCGATGGACCGAGCAGCACAACGAACTCGCCCGCATCGATGGTGAATGACACGGTGTCGAGGGCCTTGATAGCGGTGTCTCCCTCACCGTAAACCTTGGTGAGATCCTTGGCTGTGACGATCGGTTCGGTCACCGTATTCTCGTTTCGCTCGCTGATTGTTCATCGGATGCCCAGAACAATATTATAGTCACTACAAAAACATCGGGGATCTCGGACCATGTCGAGCCACAGACAGCAGAAGAAGCGAAGAACCTTCGAAGCGATCGTGGCTGCGGCCGCAGCATCCTTTGACCTCGATGGGTACGACGCGACAACGATCGAGACGATCGCCCAGGCCGCCGGCGTGTCTGCTGGAACGGTGTACAACTACTTCGGTACCAAGAGTGCCATTCTCGCTGCGATCGTGACCCGACAGGTCGACGAGATCATGGCCGAAGCTGGTGAGAATCTCGATCTCACAGCTGGGAACCCCGTCGATGCCCTCATGCCGCTTCTGGGGGTCTATCTCGATCGGATGACGGACTACGGACCGGATCTTCTCAAGGAGCTGTTTCGCGCCGGTTTCGACCCGGCACAAACCGACCTACTCGCAGACTTCGTGTCTGCCGATGAGCGTGTGCTTGTGCATCTGAGCGTCTCATTGGTGGAAATGCGATCACACGGGTTGATCGCACCCGGG
>JAZFUH010000097.1:0-2941 GCA_036447125.1 Acidimicrobiia bacterium
CGCGTATGACCGACGGCTCGGTAGGTCGCGCCGCTCGAACATCCGCTCATAGAGACCCGCACCGAGGAGGAGCGGTGTGTACGGGGAGAGATCCCCTGCGTCGAACCCCGACCTGAGACCGCGCCTCTGGTTCGCGAGGAAGAGCGGGTAAAGCTCGCCGGACACGCGGTGCTGCGCAACCCCCCAGTCTGTCGATGCCTTGATCAGCATGTCCCTTCCCTGGGCCGCCCAATCCATGAAACGCTCAGGGAAGTCTGTGACCATGAGCTTGCCACCCTGACCTGTTGGCAGGAACACCGTTGGTGCGCTTGAAAACTTCATCAATTGATCCGTTGCAGGATCGCCAGCGGTCTCGGATTCACCAAGCTTCCCATCCTGGGCGGATACGGACTGTGCAGCCGCTCGGGTCTGGTCGTACGACTCGCGATCAGCCAAGGAGGGAGTGACGAGACGCACAGCATCGACTGAATCTGCGATAGCGGCCTCGTCGGCCTCCATCTCGGCCTTGCGCCCCCTGTCTGTTGTCGACGCTGCGCCTTCCTGGACGAGATTGTGCATCCTTGCGACGGAGAGGAGCTGGAGTGCAACGGTTCCGACCGACCACGGGTCATCGAGCTCGGGCACACGATCGACAAATGCCATGGCATCGTCGATGGCAAGAGCCACGTGGGGTTCGAGTTTTCGCTGGATGACGTTCCTGTCCTCGTGGTCACCGATGATCATGAAACAGGCGAGCGCGAACTGGCCGAGTGGTCTGGCGTGCGCCATGGCATGGCCGACCGATGTGCGGTACAGGTCTTTGAGCACGGACCCTGCGCCGGGGTAGGCATCAAAATTGATTCGCTCCTGTCTGGCGTCCTCGATGGACAGGAACATGGCCTCGGCCGCGGGGCCGCCGATGGCGTGAAGCGCATCGAGCAACGGCACAGCACTCGGGTCGGTTTCATCCTCGCCGTCAAGTTCGATATCGTCCTCAGTGAGGTCCGGACGAATGATGTCTTCTTCCATGTCGCCTAGTTGAAAGAGCCCAACGGGGACCATGGCCAGATCGAACTCATCCTCGTCATCCTCGGATTTCTGCTGGAAGGCGAGCCACTCCCTTGGGATCGGCCGTTCCTCATCGAAGTCGGTTGCGATGAGATGGATCACCTCGTGCAGGGCAGACGTGAGGGCAACCTCGGAGGGAGTCACTGGGGCAGACCGCGCATAGGCCGTCTGGAACACGCCGGGGTCAATGACGATCGTGTTCTCGGTTGCCATTGCCTGGGTGCCGAGCCTCACCTGGAGTTCCTCGTTTCCCGACAGTGATCTGGCAAAGCGGGTGATTGCGGGCGCCACTCGCTGGTACCGCGCAACCACAGCCTCGATCGCGCGCTCTTCTGGCGCGAGGATTTCGCTGAGAACTGATTTGTCAAGGTCACGCATAACCACGAATTGTACGATGCCCTGAGAACACAGGATTCCTGATCGGCGCGGGTCCGGAATCCAGCTCAAAGACGAAAGGGACATCGATGCGTTTCGAGATACCGGATGGAGAGCTCCGGTGGCGTTTCGGACCGTCCGGTGGTCCAGGAGGCCAGCACGCCAACAAGAGCTCAACGCGGGCAGAGGTGATCTTCGACATCGAAGGGTCTCGAGCATTCGATGAGTCGATGTGCCATCGGCTCGTGGAGAAGCTCGGACCCGAGATCCGGATCACAGAGGACGGTTCGCGGTCCCAGGCCACAAATCGGAAGCGTGCCGTGCGCCGCCTTCACGCGAGGCTCGAAGAAGCCGCACGCCCCGACCCACCGGAGCGACGGCAGACGAAGCCATCGCGGTCTGCCCGTCGGCGCAGACTCGACGAGAAGCGTGCACGGAGCGCCACGAAACAGCAGCGTCGGACTCCGACCAGCGAGGACTGACGAACGCACGAGTCTGCGACTGGGGAGCCAGGGTTCCAGACCGGAGTGAGTCCGGTCTGGGGCCAACAGAAAGGGTGGACGGATTTCGGTAGCTTCCGCCGTTCCTATCATCGAGCGCCGATGGAACACAAACTAACAACACTACCGAATGGGCTTCGGCTCATCACCCACCACATGCCCTCGACCCGCTCGGTCGCGATCGGTTGCTGGGTCGACACCGGCTCGAGGGACGAGACAGGACCCGAAGCCGGTGCATCCCACTTCCTTGAGCATCTGCTCTTCAAAGGTTCGGAGGAGTGGCCATCTCGACGCATCTCCGAAACGCTCGACGGTATCGGTGCACAGCACAACGCTTTCACTTCCAAGGAGTACACGTGCTTCTGGACCAGGATGCGAGATGAGGATCTAACGACGGGTGTCGAGATTCTCGCCGAGATGCTCCAGCGCCCAGCGTTCCGACAGTCCGAGATCGATTTGGAGCGCAATGTCGTCCTCGAAGAGATCAACATGAACGAGGATGATCCGACGGACGTAGCTCATGAACAGTTCATCCATGCCATGTGGGGTGATCACCCTCTCGCCCCACCCGTGCTCGGCACCAAGGCATCCATCGGCGCAATGAGCAGGGGCACCATTCGCGATTATTGGGCCAGGCGTTACACGCCCCACTCAGTCGTCGTCGCGATCGCAGGCAACATTCCCGAGAACCTGACTGAGCTGGTCACGGAGCACTTCGGATCATGGCAGGGGGACCCGGTCGAACGGTCTCTCAGGACACCCTCGCGGTTGTCGAGGGTGCACGTGATCAGGCGTGACACGGAGCAGGCCCACCTCATCATCGGATCGAGGTCCATCACCAGGGGTGACGAACGTAGATTCGCGCTGTCACTCGTTGATCACATTCTCGGTGGCGGCATGTCGTCGAGGCTGTTCCACGAGATTCGCGAGACTCGTGGACTCGCCTATGCCGTACACACATTTCGGTTGCCTTTCGCCGATGCCGGTGCGTCTGCCACCTACGTGGGGACGACGCCGCG
>JAZFUH010000098.1:0-2415 GCA_036447125.1 Acidimicrobiia bacterium
AACTGCATCGGCGTGTGTCCAACAGGTGCCCTCATGTTCAAATCCGAGTACGACATGCGCGAGGCCGGGACTTGGGATGAGGACCAACAGACCGTGACCACAACGATATGTTCCTTCTGCGGCATCGGATGCAACCTCGATCTCCACGTCCAGGACAACCGCGTCGTGAAGGTGACCTCCCCGATCGACCACGACGTAACCGACGGCCATCTCTGCATCAAAGGCCGCTTCGGATATGCGTACCTCCAAAGCGAATCCGAATGAGGCCGACACCGCGAGGACAAGCGTGAGACCCATAGTCCGTTACTCGGCCTTTGGTGCCGAAGCAACAACCGACGAGCTCGTTGATGAGGCCCCCGTCGAGTTCCGGTTGGGCGGGGTTCCGATTGCGGTCCTGATGCGCACACCGGGCGATGATGAGAATCTCGGTCTCGGATTCGCGCTGACCGAAGGCATCGTGCTGAACCCAAGAGAGGTCCAAGACGTTCGCCAGGTCGAGGGGGCAGACGAAGGCGATCGCTATGAAATCGTCCTCGCCGAAGGTGTCCATCTCGACCCGGAGCAGTTCCGTCGCAATCTCTACACATCCTCCTCGTGTGGCGTCTGTGGAAAAGCATCCATCGATGCGGTCCGCGTTACCGCGCGCACCATCCCTGAGGGGCCGGCTATGGAAGCAACGACGCTGCGAACTCTTCCGGCCACGATGCACGCCTCACAGGTCCTCTTCAATGCAACCGGCAGCATCCATGCTGCAGCTGCCGTCACTGCCAACGGCAATCTTGTAGCGATCGCCGAGGACATCGGGAGGCACAACGCGGTCGACAAGCTCGTGGGAGGTCTCTCAAGGACGCAATGGCCGCTCGAGGGTCTCGTCCTCGTCGTCTCCGGCAGGCTCAGCTTCGAGATGGTACAGAAGGCCGCCGTTGCTGGGATTCCGATCATCGCTGGCGTCTCAGGGGCGTCGTCGCTGGCCGTGGAGCTCGGGGATGAGCTCGGGATGACCGTGATCGGATTCCTGAGAGAGGAAGGATTCAACGTCTATTGCGGCAACGAAAGGATCAGCTAACTCCTCCGATTTCTTGGGCGCCGTTGCTTGTCCAACTCGACGATGACTGTGGGATGCCCGGTGTCGCCACCCCACTTGTGGGTCTTGAACTCTCGGGGCACATCAGGTAGCGCTGATGGAGGAATCGTCACATCGATGCCGTTGCTCGCAAACATCACTTCGGAGCGCTCGTGCGCCGATGTGGTCACACGCACAGCGTAGGTGCCGGGCATCACGACACAGTCAACGACACCACCGTCCACGAGCACCGCAATATCCCTGTGGGCGAGACGGATACGGATCTCGTCGTCCGCGAGTCTGATCTTCATGCTCCATACCTCTCGATGAGCCGGTCGTAGTCCTCCTGGGTGTTCACATTGAACAATGCGTCTGGCTGGATCCTGACTCGGTCGATGTCCTCAATCTCGTCAATGACACCGAGCACGGACCGCTTCCCCGTTTCGAATCTTGCTCGCACGAGCTCTTCGACACCCGGTCCGTACACACCCACAAGAGGCTGATCCTCCCCGTCCACCTGTGAGATCCTCACGGTTGTTCCCGTTGCAAACGGCTCAACGAGTGACACGATAATGTCCGTTGTGAGCATCGGGATGTCCACCGCCGTGATGAAGGTCGCTCTCCTGCCAGCAATTCGTAATGCTGAAAGCAGCCCACCCACCGGCCCCTCGCCCGGTGTGTCATCCGGGATGAGCACACCATCGGGTGGCACAACGTTTCCTCCGCACACGATCACCTCGGTGAATACGTCACACATGGTGTCATGGATTCGGTCCAGGAAAGGGGAGCCTGCAATCACGAGCTCGGATTTGTCTGCACCCATGCGGCTACTCGAGCCACCCGCCAGAATCGCACCAATCGTGTGGGAGATCATGCCCTCATTCTCGCTCACGTGTGGCACAAGAGGTTCAGAAACCGACCTTGTGGATACAAAGGGTTATGTAGCGTGGCGACCATGCATACCGACCTAGAAATCGCCAGAGCAGCAAAACTCCGACCCATTATCGACGTGGCACAAGAAATGGGGATCCCCGACCGATATGTCGAGCAACGCGGCAACGGGCTTGCGAAGATCAAGCTCGAAGCACTCGAATACATGGGGAATCCGAGAGCCAAGTACGTGCTTGTCACTGCGGTGAACCCAACTCCGTTCGGTGAAGGAAAGACAACTATTTCGGTCGGGTTGGCACAGGGCTTCAAACTGCTCAACCAGCAGGCCGTGCTGGCTCTCCGTCAGCCCTCTCTTGGTCCAACGTTCGGGATCAAGGGCGGTGCAGCAGGTGGGGGGTACTCCCAGGTTGTACCGATGGAGGAGATGAACCTCCACCTCACCGGCGATTTCCACGCCGTCA
>JAZFUH010000099.1:0-3752 GCA_036447125.1 Acidimicrobiia bacterium
GACACCCAGCGTGTCATCGAGGCATTCCACGACCCGGCCCCGGGTGCCATGACCAGGGTCGTGGTTGCGCCGTGCTCCCCATTCTCCGTGACACCAGAAATCATGAGAGAGTCCGCAGCACTGGCACGCGAGTACGGCGTCCACCTCCACACCCACGTCGCCGAGACCCTTGATGAGGAGCAGTTCTGCATCGAAACGTTCGGCCGGCGACCCGTCGAACTCATGGAGGATCTCGGGTGGGTCGGGAACGATGTGTGGTACGCGCACGGCGTCTTCATCAGCGACGATGAGATCAGTCGCCTCTCCGAAACACGTACGGGCGTGGCGCACTGCCCCTCGTCGAACATGCGTCTCGCTTCGGGCATCGCCCCTGTCCGGCGATACCTGGCATCGGACATGAGGCTTGGACTGGGCCTCGACGGGTCCGCAAGCAACGATGGGAGTCACATGATCGCTGAGGTACGCCAGGCCATGTTGCTGGCGCGGCTTGCTGCATCGCCATCGATCGAAGGCGGCAGACTCCTCACGGGTAGGGAGGCACTACGCCTTGCCACACGCGGATCCGCTGCTGTGCTCGGACGCGACGACATTGGCTCGTTGGAGCCGAACAAGGGTGCCGACTTCATCGCCATCTCACTCGATCGCCTCGAGTACTCAGGTGCACTCCATGATCCCGTGGCTGCGGTGGTCTTTGCTGCTCCGACCCATGTGGACCACAACTACGTCCACGGTCGGGCTGTCGTGAGCAACGGCGAGTTGGTGGGAGTCGAACTTCCGATCCTGGTTGAGAA
Source organism: Acidimicrobiia bacterium (assembly GCA_036447125.1). Classification (GTDB taxonomy): domain Bacteria; phylum Actinomycetota; class Acidimicrobiia; order Spongiisociales; family UBA5794; genus B3-G11. The sequence continues at coordinate 792 of JAZFUH010000099.1, forward strand.
GCACAACGCGGCCGCTGCACGTTTGGTTGGATAACGAAGCGACCGGCGTTCGCCCGATCGGTCAAGGGCGGCACGGACTACGGTACGACCATGGAATTCATTGCTGCACACGACCTTGACGAGGCGCTCACAGCGAAGGCTGAGCACCCGGGTGCACAGCTCCTCGCCGGGGGGACCGACCTCATGGTTGAGGTCAACCTCGCCCACCACCGCCCGTCCCGGATCATCTCACTTCGACGTGTCGAAGAGCTCAAGGACGTGACAGCCGACCGCATCGGCGCCGGTGTCACATGGGCCAGGCTCGAGCAGGAGAACCATCGAGGTCTCGCCCAGGCAGCGAGAACCGTCGGCTCACCCCAGATCCGCGCAGCGGGGACCATCGGAGGGAACGTCGGCATGGCGAGTCCGGCGGGTGACGGGCTGCCGTGGATCGCAGTTGCCGAGGCTTCGATCGAGGTCCGATCCAAGGAACGCGGACTCCGAACGATCCCGTGGAACGAGTTCTTCACCGGTGTCAAACGCACCTCCCTGGAGGCGGACGAGATCATCACTGCTGTCGTGGTTCCCGAAGATGTCCCAACTGCCCAGGAGTTTGCAAAGGTTGGGACTCGCAACGCCATGGTGATATCGACCGTGAGTTGCGCAGTCATGCGGGACGACGACGGTGTCCGGGTCGCACTCGGTTCTGTCGCCACGACGCCGATGCGGGCGACACAGGCCGAGGAGATGATCAATGCCGAGTCGACGATCTCGGACTCCGTCCTTGATGAGTTCGCGCACATCGTCTCCCAAGAGGTGCGTCCGATCACAGACCACAGATCGACGGAGGCATATCGGAGACACGCCGCAGGTGTGCTCGCCAGACGGCTTGTGGAACGGAGTCTTCGATGAACGTCACCATCACCATCAACGGCGAGGAACGGGCGTTCGACGTCTCAGGGCATGAAAGTCTGCTCAGCGCCCTCCGGAACGATCTCGATCTCCCCGGGACAAAGGATGCTTGTGAACAGGGAGAGTGTGGATCGTGCACGGTCATTTTCGACGGCGAGTCGGTCTGCTCCTGTCTCGTCATGGCTGCGGACGCCGACGGGTCATCCGTGACGACCATCGAGGGACTTGCCCCGGACGGGAACCTCCACCCGATCCAGGAGGCGATGCTGGCTGAAGGCGCCGTCCAGTGTGGGTTCTGCACCCCCGGGATCGTGGTCGCCGGATCGCATCTGCTCGACGCAAATCCTGATCCGACCGAGTCCGAGATCAGGGAGGCACTCTCAGGCAACATCTGCCGATGCACAGGGTACGGAGCGATTCTCCGTGCATTCGAGACACTGACCGGGGACGACACATGACGACACGAGTCACGCCCGGGGTCAAGGGTGGCATCGGAACCAGCGTGCTTCGACCTGATGGCGAGCCCAAGGTCACGGGAAACTTTGCATACGCATCGGACCTGTCCTCTGAGAACATGCTGTGGGGCGCCACGCTGCGAAGCCCACACGCCCACGCACGGCTGACGAAACTCGACACCGCTCCGGCGCTGGCGATGGCGGGGGTTCGCGCGGTCCTGACACAGGACGACGTTCCTGGCAAACCGGTCTTCGGACAGGAGGAGCAGGATCAGCCCGTGTTCTGTGACGGCACCGCACGCTACTGGGGAGAGCCGGTCGCCGTCGTGGCAGCCGAGGACGAGGAGACCGCACGACTTGCTGCCGCGGCGATCCTGGTCGAGTGGGAGCCGTTGACGCCTGTCGACGATCCGGACAAGGCGGCAGATGATGGTCTGATCTTTCGCGAGATGAAGATCCGTCGCGGCGACGAAGCGGCCGTGGGTTCGGTGGTCGTCGAGGGGTTCTACGAGACCGCTACCCAGGATCAGGCTCCCCTCGGTCCGGAAGCCGGATTCGCAATCCCCGACGGGGAGGGCGGACTTGACCTGTATCTCACGAGCCAATGGATCCACGTCGACCACCAGCAGATCATCGCGTGCCTCGATATGGAGCCGGATCAGGTTCGCTGCCATCCCGCAGGGATAGGTGGCGCATTCGGGTCCCGTGAGGACATCTCGCTCCATATCCACGTCGCCATGCTCAGCCTCGCCACGGGCCGTCCGGTCAAGATGGTGTACGACCGTTCGGAGTCGTTCGTTGGTCACGTCAAACGTCACCCGGCACGCATGTGGTACCGCCACGAGGCCGATGACGACGGCAACCTTGTGAAGGTGACGGCACGCCTCATCTTCGACGGAGGGGCGTATACCCACACAAGCCGGGCGGTGCTCGCCAACGCGGCGTTCTTCACCGTTGGCGCCTACCGGTGTGACAACGTCGTCGTCGATGCGGTCGCAGTCAGGACGAATAACCCGCCGTGTGGTGCAATGCGAGGGTTCGGGGCGGTTCAGACCTGTTTCGGATCCGAGATGCAGATGGATCGCCTCGCCAAGGCACTCAACATGGATCCGCTCGACATTCGGAGACGCAACGCCCTGGGTCCCGGCGATGCCTTGGCAACCTCCGGACAGATAATCGAAGGCTCGCTCCCCACCGTTGCCGTGATCGACGCGGTCGAAGCGATCCCGCTCCCGGACCCACTCGACGATGACGACCCGAGACTGCTCCCCGGCGGAACGGGGTTGACGACGCCGTTCTCATCGGTCGTGCGCGGCGTCGGGTACGCCGTCGGGGTGAAAAACCTCGCCTTCTCAGAGGGATTCGACGACTTCGCCGAAGCAAGGGTGATGATGACCACAGCGGGTGTCGAGGTGCACACTGCTGCCATGGAGGTGGGCCAGGGGCTCATCACCGTGTGCCAACAGATCGCACGAACCATTCTCGGCACTGAACGGGTCGCCGTGGTGTGGGATGACACCTCCCAGATCGGATCAGCAGGATCCACATCGGCGTCACGCCAGACACAGATGACTGGTGGAGCGGTCCACGCCGCATCGGTTGGATTGAGGGACCG
>JAZFUH010000100.1:0-2866 GCA_036447125.1 Acidimicrobiia bacterium
CACGACCACTACGAGTGAGGCGACGACCACGACCACGACACAGGCCCCGACGACCACGACCACGACACAGGCGCCGGCCGGTTCATTCAACGCGGCTCGCGAGTCACAGTTTCTCGCACTCATCAATGGGTTGCGCTCCACGCCGCTGCTATCGGACTCGTCGCTCAAGGTGCATGCCAGAAATTGGGCGAGGTACATGGCTGAGACCGACAAGCTCTCTCACTCCAGCCTCGGGTCGCTGCTCGATCCATGGAGCACCGTTGGTGAGAACGTTGCATTCGGCTATTCGGCCCTATCGATGTTCGAGGCGCTGAGTGCCAGCTCCGCTCATCGGGCCAACATGGTGAGCAAATCGTTCACCCACGTTGGCATAGGGGCGTGGATTGATGCGGACGGCCAGACGTGGACAGCGCACGTCTTCGGTGGCTAAGGGTCCAAGGTCGCTGCACCAGCATCCTGCGCGTTGGGGACTCGAAACCGAGTGTAATGTGACCGCACCAAGCCGCTGGGAAGGAGCGCACAATGTCCCAATACATGCTCGTGTACAAGGGTGAGGCCACCGATATGTCAGAGATGACCCAGGACGAGGCCATGGCAGTCATGGGTAAGTGGCGTGTCTGGATGGAGAAGGTCGGCACCGCGTTGACCGATGTCGGGTCACCGTTCGGCGAGGGGGCCTCTGTTGTCGATGACGGATCCTCGGGCACCGCTTCCGCGTTGACCGGCTACTCGATCGTCGAGGCTGGCGACATGGCAGCAGCACAGGCGCTGAGCGTTGGGCACCCCTACCTCAGTGAAGGGGCGGGAAACTTTGCGATCGATATCTTCGAACTCATGCCTGTGCCGTTTGAGGAGTAGCGACTCCTGAGGCCGGACGCAGAGTTGTTGCATTCGAAATATTCTTGGTGCCATCGACTGTGTTGATGGCTACGCTGCACGATACAAGGGGCGTCAGGGAAGGTATTCATGCGCGGCCATCTGGTCATTGCTGACATTTCGGGATATACGCGGTTCTTGACCGACAGTGAGCTTGATCATGCCAACGGCATCGTCGGTGACCTGCTGAACTCGATAATCGACGCGATGCAGACGCCGCTGACCGTGTCCAATATCGAGGGCGATGCAGTGTTCATGTACGGCGAGATGGCTGAGGGCATGGTCGGCCAGACCGTCCTCGAATCAGTGGAGCTTCTTTACTGTTCGTTCGCGGCAGCGCTCGAGAACATGGTCCTCAATACGACGTGCCAGTGCAACGCGTGCGTGAACATCAGCTCTCTCGGCCTCAAGATCGTGATGCACTGCGGTGAGTATGCAAAGACCGTCATCGGTAACATGACCACGCTCTCCGGTCCCGATGTGATAGCTGTTCACCGACTCCTGAAGAACAACGTCGCACGAGAGACCGGAATCGACGACTACCTGCTCGTGACACAATCGTGTGTCGATGATCTCGGCGTTCAGTCGATTGTCAAGGCATGGACACCCCACAGCGAGGAGTATGAACACATAGGAAGAGTTGACGCCTATGTCTCATCCCTTCGTGACTTCTGGGAGTTCAGACAGCGCCAAACCGAGATAAAGATCCTGCAATCTGATGAGTGGGTCACGGTTCGGGGACAATCTGTCGCTCCTCCCGGAGTAGTGTGGGATCACATCATCGATCCGCGAAAGCGGATGGGATGGCTGAACGCGTATGGCATGGATGTGAAGGGTTCCGACTCCGGCCGCGTCGCACCGGGTACCGAATTCCACTGTGCGCACGGCGACAACGAGTTGATCATCTTCACCATCCTTGACATGCGCCCCTTTGAGTACATCACCGTGATGATGCAGTTCATGCCGGACTCTGTCGTCAAGTACACGATGTATCTGATGCCAAGCGGAAGCGGCACAAGGCTGGTCCAGTGTGCCGCGCCGCCTTCGACTCCATCAGGCGAACTGATCCAGGAACAATCAGGAGAAGAGTATCTGGCCGGTTTCATCGAGAGTCACCAAGGAGCGATTGACACCCTGATGGAGTTGGCTGACGAGGTCGCGAACCTCCACGAACTCGTCTCTTAGAGTCTCGGTCTGCCGAGTCGGTCTCTCTCCTCGTCCATGCGGCTGAGTTCCTCTCTCCCTGTGTACACGATCTCGGGGTCAACTGTGAAATCGAGGTCAGGGTTCCTATCGGCGTAATCAACGGCGTTGAGGATGACCTTCATGGTATTGAGGCGTGCCTTTGGTTTGCCGTTTGAGCGGATGATGGTCCATGGTGCCGAACCTGAAGATGTCCTCTCGAGCATGCGGTGCTTCATCTCGGTGAAGTCGTCCCAGTATTCCTGGGCCTGGAGGTCGATCTCGCTGAGTTTCCACTGTCGCAGCTTGTCGTTCTGTCTGCGCGCGAACCGTTTCGCTTGGATCTTCTTGTCGACAGAGAAGTACAGCTTCACCAGGACTGTGCCCTGGCGCACGAGGTCCTTTTCGAAACCGGTGACGCCCCGGATGAAGTCGCGGTACTGCTTCTTCGTGCAGAACCCGAACACGGGCTCAACAAGAGCACGGTTGTACCACGAACGATCGAAGAGAACCATCTCTCCCCCGGCAGGGAAGCGTTCGACGTACCGTTGGAAGTACCACTGGGTCCTCTGGTCGGCGGATGGCTTGCCAAGGGCAACGACCTGATAGCGCTTCTCGTTCATGTATCGCGTGATGCGACGAATCGATCCCCCCTTCCCTGAGGCATCCCTTCCCTCGAACAGGACGATCATGGGGATCTGCTCAGCTTCGAGATGACGCTGCAGCTTCAGGAGCTCGATCTGATAGGGCTTGAGGGGGTTGTCCTTCGCCGCTGTCTCCTTGAGCCTTGCTGTCTGTGCCTCGAGTT
>JAZFUH010000101.1:0-2555 GCA_036447125.1 Acidimicrobiia bacterium
CGGGCACGATGACGTGTACGCCGCGCTCGACTCAGGGTGGATCATGTTGTTCGCCAAGGACAGCCAGCAGGCAGCGGATCAGGCGCTCATCGCTCGAAAGGTTGCGGAGCTCTCCTTGAATCCGGCCATGAACATCCAGGACGGGTTTCTCACATCCCACCTGGAACGTACGTTCTTCATGCACGAGGCGGGTCTGCTGCGCGAATTCCTCGGCGCCCACGACGAGATGATCGATACGCCAACCGACGCCCAGCGCGAGTTGTTCGGTCCAACCCGACGGCGTGTGCCTGCGATGATGGATCTCAAGAATCCGATGCTGCTTGGTCCCGTTGAGAACCAGGAGCATTACATGAACGGCGTCATAGCGCGTCGCAACAACTTCACCGAAGAGATCCTCCCGATACTTGAAGCGGCATATGAGGAGTTTGCCGAACTCACGGGCCGCTACTACGGGCTTGTGAGCGAGTATCGCAATGACGACGCCGACATCACGTTCGTGTCCTTCGGATCTGCAGCGGAGAACATCGAAGCCGTGGTGGACTATCTCCGCGAGTACGACGATGCAAAGGTCGGATCGGTGCACATCAATGTGATCCGTCCCCTCCCACAGGCTGCGATCGTCAGGGCACTTGCCGGGAAGCAGAAGATCATCGTTCTCGAGCGTGCAGATGATGGAATGTCTGGCGACAACCAGATCACCCGCGAGATCCGTGCCGCCATGTCAAAGGCCGCCGAGGTCAACAGGCTCGGCTATCCGTCGGACATCCCTGGCATCACCTCAAAGGAGGTGCCGGAGGTCTTGTCGGGCTCGTACGGTCTCGGATCCCGCGATTTCCGCCCGGAGGGCATCATCGGTGCCTACGAATATGCCATGGGCAGGATCGCTCGTCAGGATGGCAAGACCATCGAGGATGGTGCGACCTATTTCACCGTCGGCATCGATCACCCGTACGCGGTCGTGGCCGATCGCAAGCCGTCACTCCTGCCGGAGGGTTCGATCGCCGTCCGGTTCCACTCCATCGGCGGCTGGGGGATGATCACCACAGGCAAGAACCTCAGCGAAGTCATCGGGGCGATAGGCGACGATCTCTCGAAGGCCCAGGATGACGTCGATGAGTTTGGTCGTCCAAAGGAGATCATCCACGTCTCGGCGAACCCGAAGTACGGGTCAGAGAAGAAGGGTGCGCCCACCCAGTACTTCCTTGTTGCGGCACCCGAGCGGATTCGCGTGAACTGCGACTTGCACCACGTCGACGTTGTGCTCTGCCCCGATCCGAAGATATTCACCCACACGAACCCCCTGCTGGGTCTCAACCCAGGGGGCACATTCGTCTGGGAGTCAGAGGAGGACCCCGAGACGGTATGGCAGCGCATTCCCCGTGAGTATCGCCAGGAGGTCATCGACAAGGAGATCCGCATCGTCACCGTGCCCGGTTTCAGAATCGCTCGTGAAGCGACAGAGAGACCGGAGCTCCAGCTCCGCATGCAGGGAAACGCCTTCCTCGGAGCGTTCTTCGGGGTATCGGGCATGCTTCAGAAGTACGGTGTCACCGCGGAGCGATACCACGAGATCGTCGAAGCCCAGTACAACAAGAAGTTCGGCCGGTTCGGTGACGCCGTTGTCGCGTCGAACATGCGGGTCATGGAGCAGGGACACGATCTCATCGTCGAGATTCCCCATGGCGACGTTGATGCGCCTGATCGTTCGAGCATGCGACTTCCTGCGCTCGAGGCATGCGGCACATGCTCGGTGGATATTCCTCTCGCCGAGCCTCCCGCGCAACAAGAGGTTCGGATCCCTCTCACCAACATCTCCACGTTCAACAAGGAATTCAAGGCAGGACTCGGATACGACCAGCCTGCAACACCGCTCGCCTCCGTTTCGATGATGGCTGCGGGGTCTGGACGAGGCTCATCCAAATACGTGTCGAGGCGTGAAGCGCCGGTTTGGATCGCTGAGAACTGCACCGGGTGCATGGACTGCATCGTGGCGTGCCCTGATACGGCACTCCCAAATGTCGCACAGGACATGGACGTTGTACTCGAGACAGCTGCCAAGGGCTACATCCTGGACGAGGATGAGCGTGCCAGGATGGTCGATGAGCTCCCTGCGCTCGAGGAGCGTTTGCGAGCCAGGATGCTCACCACGGTCAAAGCCAAGGAATCCGTGCCATTCAACAGCATCTTGCGTGAGGAGATCGCCGCGCTCGACTCCGTTTCCGAGACCGCGCGGTCCGAGTTCATGGAATTGTTCGACCGGGTGCCCTTTGCGTACACGAAGACCTCGCATCTGTTCCGATCCATGGAGCGGACCTCGCCCGGGGCGGGTGGCCTGTTCTCGATCATGGTCGCAGACACATGCAAGGGCTGTGCCGAGTGTGTGCTCGAATGCCCGTATGAGGCTCTCGAGATGGCGGTTGAGACCCCTGCGATCAATGCTGACCATGTCTCTGGAACCAACTTCCTCGACCTCCTCCCCGACACTCCCGCGAAGTACCTCGGCAGGTTCGATCCCGATGACCCGATCGAGTCCTCGGCAGCTCACCTGAAGAACC
>JAZFUH010000102.1:0-7803 GCA_036447125.1 Acidimicrobiia bacterium
GACGTCGAACATCCGGTACGCCCAACCACCCGGCTCCATCCCGTCCAACGCGTGAAGCGCAACCTCGAATCGGTAGCCACGTTCCTTGAAGTTGTGCGCATAGCCGCCGGGCTTCGTGTGGTGCTCGAGGACCACGACGTCATGCCCGTCCTGTTGAAGATGTCCCGCGGCCGACAGGCCACCGAGGCCAGCCCCGATGACGACGACATCCGTCTCCAAGGTCTCGGTCATGGGTCAGAAGATATCGGAATCGGATCCTCGTCCGGCCATGGATCGGCGTCGATCAGTTTCCGCCAGATGTAGACCAATACATCCCGTATCGACGCAATCACCGGCACCGCAAGAAGCGAGCCAAGCAGCCCACCGACCTGGAATCCGACCATGAGGCCGACGAGGATCACAGCGGGTCTCAGGTTCACGGCGGTACCCATCACCCTCGGAGCGATGATGTTGGCCTGGAGTTGTACAACCAAGAGATATATGCCGATCACGATGAGCGCGAACCAGTAGTTCTCGAGTTCCGGCCACCGAGTGGAGCCAGAGATCAGCGCGGCCAGCACACCGGGGATCGCGGCGAGGATCGGCCCGAACGTCGGGATCATGTTGAGCACAACCATGATCGTCCCCATCAGGAACGCGCCAGGGAGTCCAACGAGCCACAACACGGCGAAGACGAACAGGCCCGTGATCAAGGAGTTCACAAGCTGCCCGTACAGGTAGCCGCGCCAGACCCTCTTCTGCTTGAGCAGCATCATCGCACCGTCGCGCTCGTAGCCCGGTGGGATGTGCCCGATCGTTGCTGCATGCATCCGTTCACTGTCGGCGTTGAGGTACATCGCGACGAGTGTCGTGATGATCGCCGACGTGACTGCGGCTGTGATGATTCCCACAGCCGTTCGGAACCCGCTGAATCCGGCTCCCAGATAGTCGAGCAGCCTCTCGGCGTCTATCACCATGCCACCCTGGCCGTCGCTTTCCGAGATGGAAGCCTGAAGCGAATCAAGGAACGCGGATATGTCGACGGTGAGCCCGAACACGAGTATGTGTCCCTGGTCGTCCACCTCTGCGAGCAACCACACCCTTGCGTCGTCCACGAGACCGATGGGATCAAGCTCTGCGATGGAAGCCGCTATCGAGTTCACCAGCATGGCACCGAAAGCGAGTGTGCCCACGAACACAACGAAGTACGCAACAAGCAGTGCAAGGCCTCTCGGTACCTTCAATCGACGGACTGAGAACCTGATCAAGGGGGCGATGAGGAAGGCGACAAGTCCAGCAAGGGCAGCTATTGCAAGAACGTTTCTGATGAGATAGACGCCAAAGAGCGCAAGAACGAACAGCATCGCAACGACAAGCAACTTCGCATTGTCACTCCACCTGGGTGATGGCCGATAGAAGAGTGGTTCCTGCTCGGATTCGATCGATTCGTTCTCCATGTCCCCACGCTACCCGACCAGGACTGGACTACGCTCGCATCCCATGGGTCTCTACCAACAAACACTGACAGGACTCTCCAAGACAAGCGCCCTTCGTTGGGTGCTGTCGAGGACGATCACGCCACTCGACATGAAGCTGAAGGGAAGCCGCTTCGCTCCTTCTCGCTTCGGCTTGGACGTGCCCCTGTGCTTCCTCACAACGACGGGACGGAACTCCGGCGAGCAGCGAACCGTGCCCCTTCTCTTCGTCCTCGCGCCATCTGGTGGTCGTGCAGTCGCAGCCACGAACTTCGGACACCGGAATCACCCTGGCTGGGCACACAACCTCGAAGCCAATCCCTCCGCAACCCTCGAAATCGAGGGCGAGGCGACGTCTGTGCATGCCCGCAGGGTTGACGAAGAGGAAGCACAACAGATCTGGCCAATGTTCGATGGCATCTGGCCCGGTTATCAGTCCTATCGCGAGATGGCGCCACGAGACATCAAGGTGTTTGTCCTGACAGCTCGCAACACAGAAGAAGGGATGCAGAGCTGAGAACTTCCTGTGGCACGGTGCCCGAGACATCTGCCCTTTCGCCGGGCGGGCGCTGAGATCGATGCCCACCGCATGGGGCTTCGCGTGCATCAAGGGCACGACGGCGCTCGACTTCGTGGCACAGCGGTCAACATTCAGGAACGAACTCGCCGGCTGAGCGGGCAGGTGACTCTTGTCCGCCCGTAGAATCCCTCTATGGCAAATTACGAGAAGATGGCTGATACGCCACCGGGATATGAGACGCACATCGGTGATTCGCGCCAGTACATGCGTGACATCATCCTTGGGGTCAACGACGGTCTCGTTTCGACCTTCCTCCTCGTGTCCGCCGTCGTCGGCGGTGGCCTCGACGCAGTTCAGGTACTTCTCACAGGCGTCGCAGGCGCACTCGCAGGCATGATCTCAATGAGCATCGGTGAGTACCTTGCAACCAAGGCTCAGGACGAAGTGTTTGACGCTGAGATCGCCCTCGAAAGGATCCACCTTCGCGACCATCGACAACACGAAAAGGACCAACTCACCGACATGCTCAGGGACATGGGCCTGGAGGGCGATGATCTCGAGACTGTTGTGGAGATCATCGACAGCAGCGATGAAGCGATGCTCAACATGCATGCCGCGCTTGAGTTCGGTGTCGTCGACGCCGAACGTCGAAGCCCCTACGCAGCGGCTGTTGCCTCTGGTCTCCTCTTCCTCCTTGGCGCCATCCCCTCAGTCATCCCTTTCGCCATATGGGACAACACAGCGACCGCTCTTTTTGCGGCCGCCGTCCTTTCCGGTATCGGTCTCTTCGTCGTCGGAGCGGTGAAGACACTCCAGACGAAGAAGAGCTGGTTGAAATCAGGACTCGAGAACCTCGCCCTCGGCCTTGCAGCAGGTGTTCTCTCCTTCTTCGTTGGCAAGGTATTCGACAAGGTGCTCATCGGGGGGTAGGGCCGAATCGAACACCGCATGTCGGAATCTGGTATCTGCTAAAAATCCAATCCCTTGCGCGCTGCCGTCCCCTCATCAAAGGCGTGCTTCACATTCCGCATCTCGGTGACTGTGTCTGCAAGATCGATGAGCGCTGGATCGGCATCTCGACCCGTGATGATGATATTTACATGCTCAGGCCGTTCCGAGATCGCGGTCACGACGTCGTCAACGGGCAACCATCCGAACGAGATCGGGTATGTGACCTCGTCGAGAATCACAAGGTCGTATTCGCCACCTGAGATGGCTCCCTTCGCACGCCCCCACGTGTCCACAGCAGCACGCTCCGTGGCCTCCAGGTCGTCGGATTCCCATGTGAAGCCATCGCCACCTGTGACCCAGTCGACACCGAGTTGACTGGCCATCTTGTGCTCGCCGGTCTTCCACTTCTCGGATTTGATGAACTGGATGACGATGACACTCCAACCTCGTGCCACGGCACGCAGCATCATGCCAAAGGCGGAACTCGACTTCCCCTTGCCATCACCCGTATTCACGATCACAAGGCCACGGTTTCGCTCATCGCTCACGAAGATGCCTCCTCGGTTCTCAAGGACACGATGACGGTACTCCCATCAACATCGATGACTCTGATAGATGGCTCAAACACCCTCCCGAGAAGTTCTTCGGTAAGCACGGTGTCCGGCACTCCAACCCCGACCACCCGTCCTTCGTCGATGAGCGCAACACGTTCACAGAACTGGGCTGCAGCGGTGAGATCATGGATGGCGCTGATGACCGTCATGCCCCTCTCCCTTCGAAGTTCGTCTATGAGTTCGAGCACTTCGTGCTGGGCCGCAACATCGAGTGAAGCCGTTGCCTCGTCCAAGACAACTATCGGAGCACGCTGGGCAAGGACGCGTGCCAGTGACACCCTTTGGGTCTCTCCTCCGGACAGCGTCGCCACGTTCCTCTCTGCAAAACCAACGAGATGAAGCTCATCAAGGGCCTCCCACACGCTGGCAATGTCGTCGTGAGATTCGGATGCGAGCGGACCGAGGTATGGCGTACGACCCAACAGCACGTAGTCGAACACAGTCATTCCCTCTGGATACAGCGGCCGCTGAGGCACATAGGCGACGAGCCTGGCTCGCTCCTTCTGCGAAAGGCCACCGATCGCCACTCCGTCAACGAGGACAGATCCGGTGTACGCAACGGCACCCGCGACCGTTCGAAGGAGGGTTGACTTCCCCGCGCCATTCGGTCCGACGACACCGAGCCATCCTCCGGCGTGAACCCCGACGGAGATGCCGTGGAGCACAGGACTCCGCCCGTATGAGACTTCGATATTCGTGAACTCAAGAGCTGACGTCACGAAACGACCCCCCTCGAGGTGCGAAGAACCACAGCAAAGAATGGAGCACCGATCATGGCGGTGACCACCCCGATCGGAATCTCCGATGGTGTCATCGCAACTCTGGCGATGATGTCAGCCAACACGAGGAATGCTCCACCCAGAAGCATCGAAAGGGGTACCACGACGCGATACGAAGCCGACGTGAGAAATCGAACCGTGTGGGGCACGATGATGCCGACAAAGCCGATAAGCCCACTCACGGACACAACCGCAGCGGTGCCCAGGGTCGCAAGCACGACGAACACGAGACGGATCCTCCCCGGCCGCACCCCCAGAGTGCCTGCCTCGGTGTCACCAACAGCAAGCACGTCGAGCAGTCGCCTTCCGATGAAGATGCCGGCAAGGCACACGGTGACATAGGGGAGAATCAACGTCACCTCATCCCACCCTGCGGTGTTCAGGCTCCCGAGGATCCAGCCATAGACCTCGCGCAACGTATCCGACTCTCGCTGCTGGAGGAACGTCTGGAGCGCTGTGAGGAACGCCGCCACGGCGACCCCGGCCAGGATCAGCGTGACCGCTGTTCGTCCGGCCCTCACCGAATAGCCGAGCAGATACGCGATGGCCACCCCCGCAATGGCCCCGACAAACGCTGCCAATGGAAGTGGGTCGATGAACCAGCTAGACGTCGCAGGACCGTACACGATCGCGATCGTGGCGCCGAGTCCCGCCCCTGCCCCAGCACCAAGCAGATACGGATCGGCGAGCGGATTGCGGAACACTCCCTGATAGCCCGCTCCTGCGGCGGAGAGCATCGAACCGACGAGGACCGCAAGCACCACACGAGGCATACGGATCTCCCACAGAATGGCCTCGGTTCGCTCGGACATGTCTGTATCGAGGCCGAGAAACGGAACCCTGTTCAGAAGCGATCTGATGATATCGAGAGGGGCTATGGGGATCGGGCCGACCATGACACCAATCACAACGACAAGAAGGAGAACGAGCGCCGCCCCTCCGACCCACCACCAGTGAAGGCGGGTCGCTGAGGGGCGGCCCGCGTTCACGTGTTCACCGGATCGAGTTCGCGAATCCCCTCGACAACATCATCGACGAGATTCGAGATACGTGGTCCCCACCGGGACGCAATGTCGTCATCGAGCTCAACAACGCTGCCCTGGGACACGGCAGTGAGTGTGTCCCATCCCGGGCGTTCAGAAACGGTCTCTCTCGACGCACCGCAGCACTTCGTGTCTGCCAGGAAGATCAAGGCAGGATCGGCATCGATGATGTACTCGGCAGAGAGCTGGGGATAGCCGAAGCCGTCAGCATCAACGGCATCCGCGATGTTCTGCATCCCTGATGGAGCAAGCAACCCGCCGATGAATGTTGCAGAGGTAACGGAATAGAACGTCGGGCTAAGTTCGTAGTAGTAGGCGAGAGTGGATGTTGCATCTGGTAGAGACTCGAATGCAGACCTCATACTCGCCTTCGTTTCCTCCACAAGCGTCACGGCCTCTGCGAGGTGTCCCGTTGCGATGCCCACCTGGTGCCACTGTGCGTATGCATCATCAACAGAGAGTGCCGTGCCGTGAAGGATCACAGGTATACCAATGGCCTCGAGCCCTGCGACGATACCGCTCGGATCGAAGCTCAGGAACACCAGGTCGGGGTCGTAGGACGCGATCGCTTCCACGCTCGGGGTGAACGCAGAAAGGTCGGTCATCGGTGCGTTCGTCGGAAAGTTGGACTGATCATCAACAGCAACAACCTGACCACCCGCGCCGATGGCGAAGAGGACCTCGGTCGATGTCGGTGCGATAGAAACGATGCGCTCCGGCCTCGCCTCGATGGTCACCGCGCCGTTCGGCGCTTCGATCGTGACGGGAAAACCGTCATCCGGCGATAGCGTCGTTGTCGTCTCGGGGACGAGTGATGTCGAAACCACCACTGTCGATGTCGTGGTGAGCGTGTCCAACGGAGTCGTCTCCGCCGCGTTCTCCGAACCGCATGCGGCACCGAGAATCGCCAGAGCCACAACGAGTGGCAGGAGCCTTCGAATCATGGATGTTCTCCTCTCTCTGGAGGAGACCGGATCGCAGCTCCGAGACCTCTCCTCCGAAGGCTCGCCACTCACCGAGACCGAGGCGACCTGGCTACCTCCACGAGGAGGATCACAGTTGCGGGACAGCGCCGGGATCTCACCGGACTTCGCTCGTTGTCGGTACCCGGGACAGATCCCGGGGCTTGCCAGGAGCTTAGCGGTATGCCATCAGCCGGCAGCCGGGTATCTTGTGACAATGAAACGAATTTTGGCTCTTCTTGTTGCTGTCGCCCTGGCTGCTCTCGCGATCGTGAAACTACGCGAGGAGGATCCAGCACCCGAGATGCCGAAGGGCTCGTGGGAATTGGCGGACGATGAGCCTTCGACGTGAGAATCGCTCTCGACACCGGTACTGATGTCGGGCAACGAACCGCAAGAATATTCCTTGGGGATCCACGATGCGACCAGCTCGTGCTGATCAACTCCGGGTGGGTTCCAAGAGACAGCAGGGTGATCCAGGCCAGGGACTTCAGTGGCGTTGACGTTGTCGTATCCGACGGCACGACCCCGCTCGCAAGCCTCATCGGTCGCTCATCCGTCGCCGGTGCCCCACTTGTCTTCTGGTCCGATGTGCCGACTTCCGAGCTTGGTACCGCAGCCATTCCGGTGATCGTCGGAGTGAACGTCGGGTCCACTCTGGCTGATGCGCTCCTGACACACCCCTCGTCCCAACCAGTGAAAGGGGATACAGTCCATGTCGCGTGGACCGAACCCGGCAGCCCGCACCGAAAGGGCACACCCATTGCATTCCCGGATCCCGTCGGTCTGGCCTGGTCACAAGAACGAGGGAAGGACCGGTTCGTCGCGTGCCGTGATGACGAGTGGGCAGGCGCAACAACGATCGTCGATGGTGAATCCGGTCAGCGGATCGTAGGAGTGGCAGACCTCGGAGCACATCTTGAAGCATTGACCTTGGCTGCTGTTGCATTCACCGCGGCGGCCGGCTCCTTCGAACCCGGCGTACAGTCGACGGCAGCTGCATGGGAGGCGATCCTCACTGAGGCTCGGAACCTCGAACTCGACATTGCTGTCTGGCGTTCTACTTCCTGAACCAAGCCCCGATCACTGTTCGAATCCTGCCTCTCCGAGAGGGTGCCGCACAATGCCGTTGGCCATGGCCTCAGGTGTGCTCGACCGTATCTGCCGACGTCAGCTCTGAGGTGCCGTTGCTTGCAGGAACATGGACGACGGGTCGTGGCTGGGTCGGAGCTTGGAACGGGGGCGGCTCATGCGTTTCTTCAAGCATGATCAGCTCGACACCCCCAACGACATCCGAGATCAGGTTGTAGAGCACTGCGGCAAGAGTCATCAGCGCCGTCATCATGACCACGCCGATGATCGCCAGCATCACAATGACACGGAAGTACAATTCGCCGTCGGGGCTCACAGCAATGGTCAAGCGGCCAAAGAGATCGACGAATGCGTCAGGGATACCTCTCTGGACGGCGATCGACCAGGC
>JAZFUH010000103.1:0-2570 GCA_036447125.1 Acidimicrobiia bacterium
ATCACGACCACGTCTGCTGCCCTGTAGTGCTCGGCGAGTTCTGCGTGTGGCCGCGGCGCAAAGAACCGGACCCGACTCTCGATCTGGCGCTGTTCGATGAGGCGACGGCAGCCGTCGAGTTCCTTCGTGCCGAGAGCGCCACTGGCGCCACCAACGATATGGAGGTCGACCTCAGTATCGGAACCCGAACGCGAGTCGATGAGGTTGGCAAAGGATTCGACGGCGACTCTCGTGCCCTTGTGGGGCTGGATCCTGCCGACGTAGAGCACGATCTGGTGATCAGCCAACCCGAGCCGCATGCGTGCCTTCTGCTTGTCTCCCCGATGGAACATGTCGTGGTCGACACCAGGCGCCGACACGCACAGTCTCTCCGGCGCGGCGCGATAGTGCTCGAGAAGATCATCGAACTCGAACGGTGTCGAGGCGATGACGCAATCGGAGCTCGTGATCACGTTCTGCTCGGTAGCCAGTCGCTCGCGAGAGGACTCATCCTCATCGGGATGGCGTGTGGCATCCTTCACCTTGCCAAGGGTGTGGAATGAATTTGCGAGTGGGATGCCGAGCGTCTCCTTGAGCCGAAGACCCGTACGCCCCGAAAGCCAGTAATGACTGTGGACCAGGTCGTATGCGCGATCCCTCCTGGTTATCCAGCCAAGGACCCCGTCAGCGAAGTCGTCGACAAGTCCCTGCATCTGCACGACGGGGAGACGCGCCACCGGACCAGCCTCGATGTGAACGACGCGATACCCCGGTGTTACCTCGGTGACGATGGGAATGTCCCGGTCTGCCCGTCTTGTGAACACAGTGACATCGACATCCCGTGACACCATCGTTCGTGACAGCCTGTCGAGGTAGACGTTCATGCCCCCTGCGTCCCCGACACCTGCCTGGAGCAGCGGAGAGGAATGCATGGCGACATAGGCGACACTCGTGATCACGATGTTCGGCCTTCGATCACATGGAGCTGTCTCGCCTCAGCGCCATGGCGAAACTTGTACCGCTCATCACCCTTGAGAAAGTCGAACACCGCGGCGCCGCGATCGATCTCTGTCTCGATCATCGACGAGAACAGAACAACGCCGGGCGACGCCATCGCGGCACCCGGGTCGTACGCCGAGTTGTAGTAGTAATAGCCGTCCTCTGTCTCGAAGCCGAACGCAGCCGCGCGAGGCACGCCGTCACATACGAGTAGGTGAATGGAGGCGTTGGCGCTCTGGAGCAGCTCAGAGAAGTAGCTCTGCATCGGGACGGTCATGAACTGGCCCTTCTCGCCGGTGGCCAGACGGTGCATCGTGCAGAACACCTCGAGCGCGTCACCCCTGTGATGCTCGATATCGATCTCGCCGAACTCAGTTTCGAACTTTCGTCGTTTGCGGCGAACCTCGTGCCGCTGTTTCTTGCCGAGCGATCCGAGCCACTCCTCGTACGTGTCGGGGAGAGCAAGCACGGCTGCGGTTTCGTGGTCTGAAACCACGTATGGGACTCCGGCCTCTTCAAGTGCCGCTGCGATCGGGGCGACTGCCTCGTGTGGGAGGGAGTCGAGTCGGAACGGCATGTTTCTGAAGCGTCCGAGAGCGGAGACGAGAACTGAGGCACCGTCCTGGCCGATGGGCGCGTGATAATCGGTGAGATCCGACCGTCCTGCGAATTCGATCACTCCACCCGAAACGACGATCGCTGCGGCTCCGGTCGCTGACCGCTCGATGTGGAGCTGAGCGCCCCGATCCGACCTGGTGTGCCACACGGCCTCGAGGAACGATCGCTGGACGAAGGGTCCGACTCGAGGGGCGATCGAAGAGAGGCCCACAGGGAACGTCGTCCACTCGTTGTTCGTCTTCACGCCTCGATCAGCTCCATCCGTCCAACAGTGTGACCGCCACCGATCACCGGGGGTCTGATCTGATCCTCGAGCGCGTCGACGGCCGCAGGGGGAAGGACACCGATCCTCTCAGCAGTGGTCAACGCAGCGGCGACCGCAATCTCTGAACTTCCTGAATGGGATTTGGCTGCAATGGTGATGCCATTGCGCGTCATAGCGACGAGCCCCGCGGCACCGACCTTCAGGGGTCCTCCCCACCACAGTGCAGAACGACCGTCCGGACGCACGTTGTCGGCCACGAGAGCTCCGAACCGTGTCATGGCCCGTGCCATCGGTGCCAGATCATCGTCAGATCCGAGGTGGCCGAAAGCACGTGCGAGTCCCATTACGGATCCGCGGAGTGTTGGTGCGCCGCACCCGTCCGGATCGACCCCGGTGATCTCCACGATGATCTCCACGATCGAACGTTGGAGCGGATGATCCGACTTGAGATATGTGTTCATGTCCCATCCTGCGACCGCACAGGCTGCAAGCCATCCTGCGTGCTTGCCGGAGCAGTTGTGGAAACGGGGCTCGACCTCGGTGTTGCCCCGCTTCTGCTGGATCTCGCCTGCAGCTCTGGACATCGGTCTGCCCGGGGTGCAGCGAAGGTGGTTCCTTGTGAGACCGTGGTCAGCGAGGATCGCTTCAACGATTGCGATGTGCACCGGAAAGCCACCATGGCTTGGACAGGTAACGGCGAGATGTTCAT
>JAZFUH010000104.1:0-8036 GCA_036447125.1 Acidimicrobiia bacterium
CCTGTTCGAGGGCGACCTCGACGAGGTGATGGACCGCCTCGACGCATCTGCAGCGACCAAATCGCGTCCTGAGCGCGTCCTGGGAGAAGTTGTGGATCTTCCGTCTCGCGCGAAACCCCTTGCGCCATAAGGGATATCTCGGCTCCGGGGGCGGGACTTGAACCCGCGACACGCGGATTAACAGTCCGCTGCTCTGCCCACTGAGCTACCCCGGAAAGGAGTTCAACCACTGGTGAACGGCGCGGAGGATACCAGCGCGCAGGGTCAACTCCCCTCCTCGCGTTAGGTGGCCAACGTGTGCGAGAATCGCACCATGAAGTTCAAACTCGGTCTCATCATCGGCCTCGCCGTCGGATTCCTCGCTGGTGCCAGAGCGGGCAGGGAGCGTTACGAACAGATCGTTGCCGCCTACAGATCGGTACGGTCAAACGAACAGGTCCGAGAGGCTACTGCGCTCGCCGAACGCTCCACACGAGGCACCCGCGCAGCAACAGGCAGGGGCATGGTCTCGATCGCTGAGGCCGTCAGGGCGAAAACAGCTCGCTGATCATCCGTTCTCGAGGTAGCCGTCGAGCTGTTTTGCGCGCGCAGGCTGCCTGAGTTTCGCAAGTGCCTTGTTCTCGATCTGGCGAATCCGCTCACGCGTGACCTCGAAGTAGTTCCCTACCTCTTCGAGCGTGCGTACACGACCATCATCGAGACCGAAGCGCATGATGAGCACGTCGCGCTCACGATCATTCAACGCCTCGAGAGCGAGAGACAGATACTCCTGGAGCAGCCTGAACGCAGCCTCCTCGACGGGCACATCTGCGCCGAGGTCTGGCACGACATCACCGATCGTTGCGTCGTCCTGGTCCCCGATCGGGGTCTCGAGGGAGAGAGGGTCAAGAGCGATACGACGCAACTCTGTGACCTTGCCCGACTCGATATCGAGCTCAGAGGCGATCTCTTCAATGGTCGGCTCACGACCAAGATCCTGGTGGAGCAGCCGCTGAACCATCGCGAGCTTGTTGATCGTCTCAACCATGTGGACCGGCACCCTGATCGTGCGTGCCTGGTCAGCCAGAGCTCGCGTCACGGCCTGACGAATCCACCATGTGGCGTATGTCGAGAACTTGAAACCCTTGCGGTAGTCGAACTTCTCAACCGCTCGAATGAGCCCGAGGTTACCCTCCTGGATCAGATCGAGAAGCCCCATCCCACGACCGACGTACTTCTTTGCGATCGAAACAACGAGACGCAGGTTCGATTCGACAAGTCGTTTCCGGGATCGGTCCGCGTGGCGGGCTTGCCGCTCGAGGATGATCCGTTCGGCTGTTGCGTATGTAGCAGCCGAATCGAGACGCTCCTCGGCCTTGACGCCTGCCTCGACCTGCATGGAGAGCTCAACCTCCTGTTGGGTGGTGAGGAGGGGGTAGCGGCCGATCTCTTGGAGATACATCCGGACGGGGTCAGAAACATGAACAAGTTCATCGCTGCTCATGGCGGTCGCGGACAGGGCGTCCTCGGATTCCTCCCGAACGTCCAATCCGGCCTCAATGAGGTCCAGCGTTACCTGCTCAAAGGAGTCAGACGGAGCCTTGGCGTCCTCGAGTTCCTGCTGGATCTCTCCCACCATGATGAAGCCTCGCTGACGACAGCGTGCACTCAGAAGTTCGATCACCCCCGCGACCACGTCATTCATTCGATGTCTCGTTTCATTCGTTTCTCCTGCTCCAACGCTACCAACCGCTGGAGCATTTCCGAATACCCCTGTTCATCGGCATCCCGATCCATCGTCTGGAGGGCTCTGGTGATTCCCGCGATCTCCCCATCGATGCGCATGACATCGAGCTTGTCCACGAGCTCAATCGGGTTCGCGACCGGACGGACGTCAAGAGCGAGCGCTCTGAGTAGCTCAGCCTGAGGTGAATCATCAGAGCCGATAGTAGCCCCGAGGTTGGGTATCGCGCCCGGGTCAAGTCCGTCGAGCAGCGCCTCAACCGTGGGGAAGGCCTCGACGGTCTGTGGATCAGCGAAGAGCGAAACAGTGACGTTGAGTGATGTGAGCCGTTCGTCGTTCGCAAGCATCGCTCGAAGAAGCTCGAGCTCGACCTTGTAGGAACCGACATGCTCGACCGTTGCAGCAGCGACTTTGGGTTCGCTCTCATGTCTCCGCTTCGAGCTTGATCTTCGCCGTGTCTCTGCGATCGCCTCGTCGATGAACCGGGTCTCGACGCCGGTCTTACGTGACACACCGTTGGCATACTCATGGCGTGTGATGGCGTCTGGATGCAGAGCGATCACCGATGCCGCCGCTTTGACAGCCTTCGCTCTCGCCTCCGGCTCATCGAGGTCGAACCTTGCCAGCTCCGCGTCGATGCGGACCTGTAGAAGCGGGAGCGACTCCGCCACTGCCGTTGCCAGGGCCTCGATGTCGCCTGCTGCCACAACATCTGCCGGATCCTTGCCCTCAGGGAGCACAGCCACGCGCAGATCGAGATCACCGGGCATCGACCGCTCGAAGCCTCGCAGAGCAGCGCCCGCACCAGCTTCGTCTGCATCGAATGCAAGGACGACTCGTTCAGAGAATCGTCTGAGAAGATCGAGGTGATCCTCTCCAAGGGCGGTACCGCAGGTCGCCACTGCGATCGGCATGTCCGCACGGTGCATGGCTATCACATCTGTGTATCCCTCGACCACAACCGAAGTGTCCCTGCGAACGATGTCTGACTTCGCCCAGTTGAGTCCGTACAACAGCCTGGACTTGTGATATATCGCTGTCTCTGGGGAGTTCAGATACTTCGGTCCATCACCATCGAGCACTCGGGCCCCGAATCCAACGGGGTCACCTCGCAGGTCGAATATCGGGAACATGACCCGTCCGCGAAACCGGTCGACAACACCGCCTCGTCTCGTGCCACTTGCAAGACCGGCCTTTGCCATGGTGTCATCGCGGATACCACGATCACGGAGATGCTTGACGAGCTCTTCCCATCCCTCCGGCGAGTACCCGAGTGAGAACTGGTCCACAACATCACCGTCATACCCACGTGAACGCAGATAGCTCCGTGCCGATCCCGCATCAGGCGCCGACTTGAGTCTCTGCGTGTAGAACTCAACGGCTATCGATGTTGCATCGATGAGTCGCTCCCGCTCGCTTCGTCGTTTCGCCGCGTCAGGGTCAACCGTCAGCGTCACCCCCGCACGTCTTGCAAGCAGCTCAACCGCACCGGCGAAATCGACGGATTGGGTCTCTTGAACCCACCGGAAGACGTCCCCGCTCTTTCCACAGCCAAAACAGTGATACAGGCCCCTTGCACCGTCGATCGAGAGCGAAGGCGTCTTCTCAGAGTGGAACGGGCACACTGCCATGGTGGAGCGGCCCGAGCGCTTCACCTTCGTCACCTCGGTCGCGAGCTCGACAAGGTCGGTTCTCTCGCGAACGGCGTCGATATCATCCCTGGAGTAGGCCACGAGTCGAGATTACTTGATGTACAGGCTCAGGTCACAGCCGCCTACACGGGAGGGACCCTGCCCTCGAAGTGTGTCGCGAGGACGACAAGGGTGCGGCTTCGGCCAGGTGCATAGCTTCGGATCTCTTCAAGGATCCTGCCGAGATGGTCCGAGGAGCGGGCCCGAACGGTGAGAAGAAGATCGAACTCACCGGTCATCGAGAAGCAGTTCTGGATATAGGGAATCGCCCTCAGTTCCTCCGCGATCGCTGCCAGGGGTCTGCTGCTTGGCGTCTCGATAGAGACAACCGCAGTGACGGGCAGGCCAACAGCCTCCCAATCAACCCTCACCCGGGTACCTGTGATGATGCCGTTATCGATGAGGCGCTTCACTCTCTGGTGCACGGTCGTGGTCGCGACGCCGGCATCCTCAGCAATGCGACTGTATGGCATTCGACCGTCCTCGGTCAGAAAGGCAATGATTTTGCGGTCTAGGTCATCCATTTGTGTGTATATTACATAATACTTCTGAAATATGTGTAGACATTACGCTGTTGAGCAAGTGAATACATCAATACACAGCCAGAGACGAGGATGGCAGCAATGCACCCCGATATCGCGATGGACATGGTCTTGGCACGCATCGACGCCATTGCTGTGATCCGTGCCCACGAGGCCAAGAAGTAACGCAGAACAAGATCTCCTCCAAGAGCGCATCAGGGCACCGCAGCTGTGGTGCCCTGATCGCGTCTGCAGGGTCAGGAGTCAAGCGTGCGAAAGCGATACCACTTAGTTCGGGATGTGGTCCGTGAGATAGGTCGCCACGTTGTCGATGGGGATGCGGTCCTGGGACATCGTGTCACGGTCACGCACCGTGACCTGGTTGTCCTCGAGTGAGTCGAAGTCGACCGTCACGCAATACGGCGTGCCGATCTCGTCCTGCCTGCGATATCGCCGACCGATGGACTGGGTGACGTCCACCTCGATCTGCCACCTTTCGCGCAACTGTGACGCAACCTTCTGGGTGGTCTCGACAAGGTCCGGCTTCTTCGAGAGCGGGAGAACCGCAACCTTGATCGGCGCAAGCCTGGGATCGAGCTTGAGCACCACCCGGGTTTCGCCTCGTACTTCTTCCTCCGTGTATGCGTCGATGAGGAACGCAAAGGTGGTCCTCGTCGCCCCACCCGAGGGCTCAATGACGTACGGCACGAATCGTTCGTCTGCTTCCTGATCGAAATAGGTGAGATCCTCACCGGAACGCTCGATGTGGGCCTTCAGGTCGAAGTCGGTGCGGTTGGCGATGCCTTCGAGTTCGTCCCACCCCCAAGGGAAGAGGTACTCCACGTCATAGGTGCTTGCGGCGTAGTGGGCAAGTTCGTCGGTCTCATGCTCACGGAGCCTGAGATTCTCGGGGGTCATACCGAGTTCGATGTACCATTGGTGGCGGATCCCGACCCACTCCTTGAACTTCTCCTCAGCATCATCCGGATGACAGAAGTACTCCATCTCCATCTGGTCGAACTCACGCGTCCTGAACACGAATTGGCCCGGCGTTATCTCGTTCCGGAACGCCTTGCCGATCTGAGCGATGCCGAACGGCAGCTTCATCCTCGCGGTGCGGCGAACATTCTCGAAGTTCGTGAAGATCCCCTGGGCAGTCTCGGGGCGGAGATAGACGATGTTGTTCTCAGACTCGATAGGCCCCATATGCGTCTTGAACATGAGGTTGAACTCTCTCGGCTCCGTGAAGGTACCCGAGCTGCCACAGGTCGGGCACTTGTTCGGGTCGTCGAGTTTGTCCAGTCGGTGACGGCTGTTGCAGTTCGTGCACTCGACGAGAGGGTCAGAGAACGACTCGAGATGACCGCTCGCGATCCATACCTGCGGGGATTGGAGGATCGCAGAGTCGAGACCAACCACGTCGTCACGCATCCGAACCATCGAACGCCACCACTGTTCCTTGACGTTGCGCAGCAGCTCGGTGCCGAGTGGCCCGTAGTCATATGCCGAGCGCAGGCCTCCATAGATCTCGGAGGCCTGGAAGACGAACCCCCGTTTCTTGGCGAGGTTGACAATCGTGTCGAAATCGGCTGGCATCACTGGATCCTGGTGGTCGGGAGCTCTTCGAGTGTCCGGATGCTACCCGGCGGAGTCACCGAACGATTCATCGAAGGCACCACCGAAGCGGCGATCCCTGGATTGATATTCAGCGATGCACCGTGCGAATTCGTCCCTGTCGAAATCAGGCCAGAGAACGGGTGTGAACACGTACTCGCTGTACGCGGCCTCCCACAGCAGGAAATTCGATGTACGCTGCTCGCCGCTTGTTCGGATGATGAGGTCTGGATCTGGCATATCCGGAACATACAGGTGGTCCTTGACTGTCATCTCGTCGATCTCGTTGGGACGCAGCTCTCCTGCAAGCAGGTCAGCCGCAACACGTCTGATCGCATCGACGATCTCGACCCTGCCCCCGTAATTGAATGCAAAGACCATCGTCATCGTCGTGTTCTCAGCCGTGAGCTCCTCGGCTGAGCGAATCCGATCACGAAGTACCTGTGGCACCCTTTCATCTTCGACGTCACCCATGAAGATCACCCTGACGCCGAGCTCGTTGAGCTCGTCTCGACGTCGTTCCAGCAAGTCGA
The DNA here is from genome assembly GCA_036447125.1 of Acidimicrobiia bacterium. Lineage (GTDB taxonomy): Bacteria > Actinomycetota > Acidimicrobiia > Spongiisociales > UBA5794 > B3-G11. The sequence continues at coordinate 6,083 of JAZFUH010000104.1, forward strand.
CGTTGAACTGCATGAGGAACGACACCTCGAGCTCGTCACGGTTCCAATTCTCCGTTGAGAACGTATATACCGTGAGCCATTCGACCCCCAGTTCGAGGGCGCCGTGTACGACGTCGAAGAGTGCCGGTTCACCTGCCGCATGACCCTGGGTGCGGTGGAGACCTCTCGCATTCGCCCACCGGCCGTTGCCATCCATGATGATGCCGACATGGCGGGGAATCGAGTTGCGATCGACATCAACGCTGATCCTGTCACCCATCGAACATCACCAGACTCTCAAGCTGGCGTTCGAGGTGATACTCCATGAAACGCCTGGTCACGCCGAGCGCTTCACGGGACATCGATGGGTCCGCATCCGGCAGCGTCGTGAAGTCAGCAGCAGCCACGCCAGCGAGATAGGGAACCAATCCCTCTCTCAACACATATGCCCCCGGGGTTCTACACGACTCGCACAACGATCCACCCGCCGCGAAACTGAACCGTTTGAGCCCTTCACTCGTGCCACAACCGGCGCATGATTCAAACGACGGTGCAACCCCGATGATGTCCGCAGCTTTCAAAAGGAAGGATGTGACCAGGTCAGGATGTGGATCCAAGTGGTCAAGCACCGTCAGGCCTCGTTGGAGAAGGAGGAACATCCTGACCGATGGCTCGTCCTCTTGTACCACCATGTCAACGACCTCGAGCATGGTCGACGCTGCCAGGACCCGATCGAGATGGTTCCGCAGTTCCCCAAAGGCGTTGATCGTCGACACCTGGGTGATCGTGTCGAGGTTCCTCCCCTCGTACAGAACGAGGTCGACGTGGGTGAACGGTTCCAGCCTGCCACCGAACCGGCTCTTTGTCTTGCGCACACCCTTTGCGACTGTGCGGAGCTTGCCGTGATTCGGGCTGACGAGCACGACAACGCGGTGCGACTCCCCGAACGGGTAGCCGCGCAGCACGATGCCCTGATCGTTGCGGATTGCCATGGATCTCTTCCGGTAGACCGTAGACGGTAGACGCTTGACCGGAGAACTGGGACGACCACGAGGGATGGGTACAAGCGACAGGCGAAGACCGAAGTCCGAAGTCCGGTTCCCCGTCTTCGGAATGGAGGCACCGCCCGAGCGCAATGGATCCCAGTGCTCTGTCCAGTGTCAAGAAAGTAAAGCGGGCGCGGAACACAGCGAGTACGGTTGAGAAATGCCCTCGGATCTCTCCGCCGACCAAGTCGACTCCTTCCTCAACAAGCGTCACGCGTGGACGAAGGATGGCGAGTCGATAAGCAGAACATTCGTGTTCGGTGACTTCAACGAGGCTCTCGGTTTCGTCGTTCGAATCGGCGCCGCATCAGAAGTCGCGGACCATCACCCTGACATCGACATCAGGTGGAACAAGGTGACATGCGTGCTCTCAACGCACTCCGAGGGTGCCCTGACAAGCAAGGATCTGGATCTGGCCGCGAAGTTCGACCAGATCGCCGGCTGAAGACCGCGAGCCCGGCACGCGAAGAACCACAGCAAGACAAGCCCCGCAACGCTCGCGGGCTCGCACTCCCCCCTAGCTCGAAGACTCGCTTGTCCCCCCTGAAGGGAGGACATCCTACTTAGAACCCCAACCGATCGAGCAGATCGTCGTTTCGCTGCCAGCCCTTCTCCACCTTGACGTTGAGCTCGAGAAAGACCTTCGTTCCGAACAGATTCTCAAGGTCGACCCGGGCTTCGGACCCAACATCGCGCACGAGCCTGCCACCCTTCCCGATGACCATACCTTTCTGGGAATCACGTTCGACAATTGCTGTGGCATCGACATACATGACACCATTGTCACGAGTCTCAAGCTCGTTGATCACGACGGTGAGCGAATGTGGCAGTTCATCGCGAAGGCGCGCAAGGTACTTCTCGCGTATCAATTCGGCTGCGAACAACTCATCTGGTTGGTCGGACTTCGCGTCTGGTGGGAAGAAGAACGG
>JAZFUH010000105.1:0-2591 GCA_036447125.1 Acidimicrobiia bacterium
AAGATGATGTCAAAGCCGGTGACGAGCACGTTCGTCGGGTAGAACCTGGCAAGATCATCTGTCTCTTCAGGCCAACCAAGCGTTGAAAATGGCCAGAGTGCTGACGAGAACCACGTGTCGAGAACATCGTCGTCCTGCACCAGATCACTTGAACCGCATGAGCACGTGGTCGGGTCATCGACCGAAACGATGGTTTCGCCACAGGCGCCGCAGTACCACGCAGGGATACGGTGGCCCCACCAGAGTTGACGGCTCACCGTCCAGTCCCTGAGGTTCTCCATCCAGTGGAAGTAGCTGTTCTCCCACCGGCGAGGGTAGAAGCTGGTATCGCCCTTCTTGACAGCTTCGATTGCAGGACCCACAAGGGGTTGAACCTTGACGAACCACTGGAGTGAGAGCAGCGGTTCGACAACGGTGTGACAGCGCGAGCAGTGCCCGACCGAATGCGGATGCTCCTCGACCCTTTCGATCAGCTCGAGCTCTCTCAACTTTGACCGTACGGCCTCTCGTGCCTCAAATCGATCCATGCCGACGTATGGTCCGCCTGCCGCGGTGATGTTGGCCTCCGTGTCGATGATGATGATCTGTTCGAGGTCGTGTCGCTGGCCGATGTCGAAATCAAGTGGGTCATGGGCGGGCGTCACCTTGACTGCGCCTGTCCCAAATTCGCGCTCGACGGCCTCGTCTGCCACGACCGGGATCTCGCGGTCGAGAATGGGCAGTAACAACGTTCTCCCTATCGCGTCCCCATAGCGCTCGTCATCCGGGTGCACGGCAACCGCGGCGTCACCAAGCATCGTTTCGGGCCGAGTCGTAGCGACAGTGATGTGACCCGGGCCGTCCTTGAACGGGTACTTGATGAAGGTGAGCTCCCCCGGGTCATCCTCGTGCTCGACCTCGATCTCTGACAGGGCGGTGTGGCAGCGCGGGCACCAGTTGATGATTCTGTTCGCGCGGTACATGAGGCCCTCGTCGTAGAGGGTCACGAATACTCTGCGAACCGCGGTGCTGAGCCCCTCATCGAACGTGAAGCGTTCCCGGGACCAGTCTGTCGAGTCGCCGAGCTTTCGCATCTGGGTGGAGATCGTGCTGCCGGACTCGGCCTTCCACGCCCACACCCGGGCGATGAACTGATCTCGACCGAGGTCGTGGCGTGTCATGCCTTCCTTGCGCAGCTCCCGTTCAACAACGTTCTGGGTAGCGATTCCCGCATGATCTGTGCCAGGGAGCCAGAGCGCTGCGTATCCTTGCATTCGTTTGCGGCGGATGAGGATGTCCTGCATGGCGTGGTCGAGTGCGTGGCCCGTATGGAGCACACCCGTGACGTTGGGAGGTGGGATGACGATGCTGTACGGCTCACCGTCGGGATTGACCTCAGGCCTGAAGGCACCGGACTCCTCCCATATCGGGTACCAGCGCGCCTCGACCTCGTCTGGTTGATACGTTTGGTTCATCACGGCCTTCACTCGCAGGGACCCTCAGGGGATGCAGTGTACCGAAGTGACGAACCCGGGGGCCCATCCCCGGGCTCTGCCTTCCTGCCTCTGGAGTCCGTCTGCCCGTCCCCCCGGACCGAGCGAGGTGCTCGGTTCCAACGTAGGTCGTTCGACCCAGGTGCACAAGGCACAACCATGGAGGCAACAGATGACTAGTCATCGCCAGAGCGATGCCGTCTCGGGTATGTTCGCGCGACACGAACAAGGAATGCAATGACGGTACGCATCGAAGCTGATCTGCTCATTCCCGGACGCGGCGAACCGATATCGGAGGGGGTCGTTGTTCTTAAGGCCGGCACGATCGTCTACTCCGGTGAGGCGGTCGGTGCTCCGGACACGCCCGATGCTGATGTCTCTGTGGTCGCGACCGTCATGCCCGGCCTGTGGGAATGCCACGGCCACTTCGTCGGCATTGAGGCACCTGATCTGCTGGCGTTCCTGACTGAGCCCGTCGCGCGTCTCGCCGCCAGGGCCGTTGGAGATCTACAGCGCACGCTCATGGGCGGAGTGACGTCTGTTCGGGAGGTCGGCGGATACGGTCTCGATATCCAGCCGGCGATCGCATCGGGTCGGGTTCAGGGTCCAACCGTGTACGGGGCCGGCGCGGTTCTCTCCACGACAGGTGGCCACGGCGACATCCACAGCATCCCGCTCGAATTCATGCACGATATTGCCGGGCTTGGGATCCTCGCCGACGGCGTCCCTGAGGTCTTGAGGGCAGTGCGGACGAACCTGAGAAAGAATGCCAAGATCATAAAGATCTGCGCGTCCGGGGGCGTGATGTCAGAGGTGGACCACCCGATCCACCAGCAGTTCTCCCACGAAGAGCTCGTCGCGATTGTCGAAGAGGCAGGGAGGGCTGAGCGATTCGTCGCAGCCCACTGCCATGGCAAGCCCGGGATCATGGCTGCGCTGCGCGCAGGTGTCCAGACGATCGAGCACGGTTCATATATGGATGAAGAGGCCGCTGACCTGATGCTCGAAAAGGGAGCGATCTACGTCCCGACACGGTTCGTCGTCGACCTGCTCCTGTCGATGGAGGACGCCATGCCGCGTTACGCCTACGAGAAGATCGTGATGGTGTCCGACCACCAA
>JAZFUH010000106.1:0-4489 GCA_036447125.1 Acidimicrobiia bacterium
TCAGAGAGACGTGTCCGGTTCGTGGTACCCACCTCGACCAGGGTTGCACCGCTGGCGGCCACCAGATCCGGGAGCCGGAACGCGCCACCGATCTCGATCAGTTCGCCGCGTGAAACTGCAACACGCCCACCGCGCCCTGCGACCGAGGCAAGCACAAGGAGAAGCGCACCCGCATTGTTGTTGACCGCGAACCCGTCCTCTGAGCCTGTCACGAGCGGCAGCATGGTTCGGAGATAGGCAGATCGGCTCGATCGCCGACCCGTGCGCAGATCGATCTCGACGTTGCTCGCTGCAGAAGCGATACCTGAGGACATGTCCGAGACGGCACGGTTCATGGGTGCTCTGCCGAGGTTCGTGTGCAGCAGGACTCCGGTTGCGTTGATCACGGATCTTGGTCTGCTCGCCTCGATTTGCGCAAGGCAGTCGGTTGCAATCGTCACCGGGTTGGCCTCCTCACCGGCGCCAAGTGCATCACGGGCGACGTCGATCGCTATGCGCGAACAGTGAAGCACCACGATTGGCGGTAACGATGTGTCTGGCGCGAGCAAGTCGGCGAGCGCATCGACCGAGGGAAGATCTCCGAATTCCATGACGAGAGCGTAAACCGCCAGCCGACGTCCGTCGTCCATGAGCGGTTACGCTCATCGGATGCGCATTCGTACGTGGCTGTTCATCGTGTTTCTTGTCGTGCCGATCATCGAGATCGTCCTGTTCTACTCCATCGGGACCTGGATAGGGATCTGGCCAACGCTCGGAATCGTCGTTGTGACCGCCGTGCTTGGTTCCTACTTTGTTTCCAAACAGGGCAGATTCGTGTGGCAGAGCATCAGGTCCAAGGTGAGCCAGGGCGAGATCCCGACAGCCTCCGTGGTCCACGGTGCGATGATTCTCGTTGCCGGCGCACTGCTTCTGACGCCAGGATTCTTGACAGACCTCGTCGGGTTCGCTCTGCTCGTACCCGGGGTTCGCGAAGCGATCAGACAGTGGTATCTCGCACGCCGCGGCTCAGGCTGGGTCATCACATCATGAAGCCCCTTCGCCGAGCATCGACGGTCTGTGTTGTCAGGGACCGTTCCGGTATCGAAGTGCTCATGGTGCGACGAACGCTCGGCGCGAGCTTCATGCCGGGTGTGTGGGTGTTTCCCGGAGGTGCTGTTGATGATGAGGACGCCCATGCCCCTCCGTCGTTCGGCGGGAACCATGAAGGGTCCGAATGGAAAGTGGCTGCTCTTCGCGAGCTCATCGAAGAGACAGGTCTATGGCTTACATCCGGTGGCACCGTCTCTGCCCCACTCGCACAAGATGCATTCGACGCTGTTGAGGCATCCGGCCATACGCTCGACCAGGACCTCCTCATCTACTTCTCCAACTGGGTTACGCCTGAGGTGTTCCCCATCCGGTTCGACACCCGTTTCTTTCTGACGGTCGTTGACAGCGACGCCCGGGCAGTTGTCAACGGCGAAGAGCTCATCGATCTGGCCTGGATCACGCCCGTTGAAGCCCTTGAGAGAGATGAGGAGGAGGACTGGGCCATCCCTTACCCGACCAGGAAGACGCTCCACCTTCTCGCCTCTGAGTCTTCAACTCCTCCGCTCGTCGCACGGCTCAGATCGCTCGACTTCGTGTCCCCCGTTCAACCGCGCCTGTTCGTCGGGAACGGTGAGGTGAGGATCCTGCTACCCGATGAAGATGGATTCGATGAGGCCGGTCAGAATCAGCATGATCCGATGATCCTGCAACGGCTTGCGGAGATAGTTGCACAGGGTGGCCGTGTGCCTGCCGAACTGAGATATCACCCATGATCGAGCGTCTCCTCGCCCCTAATCCAAGTCTGTACACCGGCCCCGGTACGAACACGTATCTGCTGTCGAGCGGTTCGGAAGTCCTGATCGTCGATCCTGGTCCTGTTATCGAGACCCATGCCGCAGCGATAGTTGCCGCGGTCGGAGAGCGCACTGCAGTGGGTGTCGTGGTGACACATACACATCCTGACCACGCACCACTTGCGAATCCGCTGGCCGTGACCCTCGGCGTGCCCGTCTTCGGCTTCGGTCCCGGACCCGAGTTTGTTCCTGATGTTCCGCTCGCGGACGGTGCAGCGGTGCCATTCGGGACAGACGAGATCCTTGCGGTCCATACGCCGGGCCACACCGCGGACCATCTTTGTTTCCGATACGGCAAGACGTTGTTGACAGGTGACCACATCATGGAGGGCTCAACAGTCGTCATCGAGGACGCCACGGCGTACCTCGACAGCCTCTATCTCGTCAGGGATCTCGGTGTCACGAGAATCGAACCGGGTCACGGCGCCGGCATCGACGATGCCGGCGCGATCATCACCGAATACATCGACCATCGACTGGAGCGTGAACGGCAGATCGTTGCAGCCGTCACTGAGGGGGCTGGAACGATTGGTGCCATTGTCGACGTTGTGTATTTGGGAATTCCTGCGGGCCTGCGCTATGCAGCCGTCCATCAGGTTGGTGTGCAGTTGACCAAGCTTTCACGTGACGGCGCGGTATCGTACGCTTCGGGTACGGCGGAGGAAGAGACAGAAGTTCGCCTCAGATAGGGGAGCGATGCGAAATCGACTCTTTGTCGCCGTCGCGTTGGTGATCGTGATGGTTTCTCCCGCGTACGCCGCAACGTTGGGGGAGATCACGGAGAAAGAGGTCGCTGCAGCCCTTGAGGCCCGCCGCGAGGCTTCTGCCTCCCTTGAATCCATGACCGCACTTTTCGAGAAGGCCGTAGCGGACGAGACGCTCACCCGTGAACGCATCGTGTCTCTCTCGAGGTCGGTTTCCAGGCTCGAACGGGAGATCGGGACCAGGCGATCCCAAGTGAGAGACCTCGTCATTGCTCGCTACATGTCGGGCGGGTCTCTCGGCACCGAGCGTGTCTTCACGGCGAGGACGTTCACGGATCTCCCCGTTCAGGACCAGTACTACCGACTCATGAACGAACGTGATCTTGCACTTCTTCGTGGGCTTGAGTCGGCAGAGGCCCTCCACGTCGAGCAACAGCAACTCCTGGATGGGTCATTGTCAGAGCAGAAGGCACTGGTTGCTGAGATCGGTGGTCTCACCCAAGAGATACTCACAAGGCTCGAGCAGGCTGATGCCGACTACAACGCGATTGCGATCGCGTATGAGGAACAGGAAAAGGAGAAACGACGCAAGGCTGAGGAGGAGCGGAGACGTCTTGAAGCGTTGGCTCTCAAGGCAGCCGAGGAGGCTGCAAGACTGGCAACCTCCACCACGACTTCGACTTCGACAACCACGACTTCGACAACCACGACCGTGCCCTCCACCACAACGGCGCCGTCCGGTACGACGACGACCACCCAGCCTCCTGCGCCCCCGCCCGTGATCACTGATGGAAAGACGTGTCCCGTCAATGCGGCAGCGGGCTTCTCGGACACCTGGGGTGCACCACGATCAGGTAGTCGCGCCCACAAGGGCGTCGACATGATGGCAGTGCGGAACGCGCCCCTCGTTGCGATCGAATCGGGCACCGTGACCCGAACGTCGAGCAGCACTCTCGGCGGTATCTCGATCTACTTCACAGGTGAGTCTGGCAACCGCTACTACTACGCCCACCTCGAAGCCATCGCGCCCGGCATCAGCGGTGGCACGTTTGTCAATGTCGGTGACCTGGTCGGTCTCAACGGGTCGAGCGGAAACTCGCCGGACTGGCTCCCTCATCTCCACTTCCAGTACGCACCGCCGGACGGCGACTGGATCAACCCGTATCCCCTGGTGAAGGCCCTCTGCGGGTAGCCACTTCGTTCTTGCGTAGATTCCCACTGCAAAGGCCGACTGGAAACTACACAACAACAGGCGGAGGGGGTCTCGCGCAACGCTACAACGCGGCGAGCCTACCGATGCATGAGTCGAGAGCAAGGGGTGGCAGGATCTCCGTGATGCGTGTCGCAACCGCAGTCATGGCAGAACCGGCCGGGCCGTCGGGGTGGGCGATCACCACGGGATCGCCAGAGTCGCCGCCCGACGCGACGTGTGGGTCGATCGGCACGGAGCCGAGGAGATCGACGCCGAGATCGTTTGCAAGCGAAACTCCTCCACCCGAGCCGAAAATGTCGTAGTGGCTTCCGTCTTCTGTCGTGAACCCGGCCATGTTCTCCACGACGCCGACGATCGGCATGTGCGACCGTCGTGCCATGTCTGCAACCCTCGCTGCCACCTTCTGGGCGGCGAGCTGGGGGGTGGTGACGACAACCATCTCTGCTTGGGGCAGCATGCGGGCAAGTGCCATCTGCACGTCCCCGGTCCCCGGGGGCATGTCGATGATGAGGTAGCCGAGATCTGTCGGCCACGCAACATCGTTGAGAAATTGCTCAACAGCCTTGCTCAGCATCAGCCCGCGCCACATGAGAGCGGTTTCCTCGTCCTCGAGCAACAAACCGGTTGACACGAGATGTATGCCCTGTGCCTCGGTTGGCACGATCTTGCGGTCCTCATTTGCGCTCAGG
>JAZFUH010000107.1:0-2663 GCA_036447125.1 Acidimicrobiia bacterium
CGGACGCCCTTGGCGAGGTGATGGAAGAAGATCGGGTGGGTATTGCGCGCATTCGAGCCCCACAGGATGATCAGGTCCGTGGTCTCGATCTCCTTGTAGGAGGAGGTTCCTCCTCCGGCTCCGAATACTGCCGCCAGACCGGCGACGGAAGGAGCGTGTCAGGTTCGGTTGCAGCTGTCGACGTTGTTCGTGCGCAGAACTGTGCGGGCGAACTTCTGCGCAACGAAATTCATCTCGTTTGTTGCCTTCGAACACGAGAACATGCCCGTTGCCGCGCCCGGGTTGCGCTTGAACCCCTCAGCAGCAACCGCCAGCGCGGTATCCCAGTCGGTCGCCTTCAGTTCCCCGTCGACCCTGACCATCGGCGTCGTCAATCGCTCATATCGAGTACCCATCTCACCTCCCTTCCTCGGGAGGTGAGAGTACCAGCCAGCGTTTCTCAGTCTGGCGTCCATTCGCGCCGGATATGGCGCGAATGGACGCCAGACCGGGTTAGACGATTCTGCGGTCCGAGGCCCAGCGGGCGAGTTCGTGGCGGTTGGAGAGTTGGAGCTTGCGCAGGACGGAAGACACGTGCGTTTCGACCGTCTTGGTTGAGATCGAGAGACGATGTGCCACCTGTTTGTACTGGTAGCCGCGGGCGATCTGGCGCAGCACCTCTTGCTCTCGCGGTGTGAGCTGATCAAGTTCGGGGTCCTCCTCGACAGGTATGGCCTTGGAGAAGGCCTCGAGGACGAAGCCTGCAAGGGATGGAGAGAACACAGCGTCGCCGCTGTCGACTCTTCGAATCGCATCAGCGAGTTCTTGCGGACTGATGGATTTCGTCACATACCCCCGGCACCCTGCTCGGATCATGGCGATCACGTCCTCGGGCGCGTCCGATACGGACAGTGCGAGAAACCGGATGTCCGGGTTCGTCTCAGCGATGTTCGTCACAACCACAACACCGCCCCCGCCCGGCATGTGTACATCTATGAGCACAACATCCGGCCTGAGCGACCGAATGTTGTCGATGGCTCCATCGACGTCGCTGGCAACGCCAACCACGGCGAAGCCGTCCTCGAGTTCGGTGCGAACGCCACTGAGGAAGAGAGCATGGTCATCGACGAGGAAGACGGATGTCATGTGTCGCCTCCCGGCATCGTGAGGTGTACCTCGGTCCCGACGCCATTCGAGGAGTCGATCACTGCGGTTCCCCCGTTGCGCGACATCCTTCCCCGGATGGATTCTGCGATCCCCTTGCGGTCCGCGTCGACATCATCGGGATCGAATCCCCCGCCCTGGTCCGTGACGAACACCTCGACGCCCTCTTCCGTTGCTTCTGCAAAGACCGACACCATCTTCGCACCTGAATGATGTGCTGCGTTCATCATCGCCTCTGTTGCTGCTCCAACAAGTGCCTTCCGCCGTGTGTGTGGGAGCTCGTTCTCACCGACCACGACCACAGACACAGGGATGTCATGAGCCTCTTCGACCCTGGCAGCGGCCACCCCCAACGCACCGCGGAGAGTCTCCTCATCGGAGGCGTCGGGGTCGTAGAGCCACGAACGAAGGTCGCGCTCCTGAGCACGCGCAAGCGTGACCATCTTCTTCGGATCCTCTGTGCGCTGGATGAGCGCAAGGGATTGGAGCACAGAGTCGTGGAGATGGGCCGCCATCTCAGCGCGTTCCTCTGAGCGGATCCGCGCCCTGCGCTCGGTGCCGAGATCCTCCACAAGGGACCACAACCAGGGACCGCCGACGATGAGAAATCCGATGAGGGTCAGGGCGGTTGCGATGACGAGAGCGCCCGTGGACTTGAGGGCATCAATTGACGTGAGGACAAAGGCAAGGCCGATGATCATCATTCCGAGCCCTGCGAGAACAATCCACCAGGGGCGTCGCGATGTGTCCAAAACGCCTCGGAGTGACTGTTCGTAGTTGAAGCCGCTTGTGTCGATGGCTATTGCAAGCCCGAAGAGCACGAGGACGATCGACCATGTGACAGGACCGAACCACAGGCCGATTCCCTGGAAAAGCAACATGCCTGCCGCGAACATCGCCCCAATGCCGATCTTCTGTCGCATCGTGGCACTGGTTGGCCGGGGTTGTTCCACGGTTTCGGGGACAAGCAGCGCCGCGAGAACGTACACGATCAGCCCGAGGCCACCCGCAAGCATCGCGGACAAGAAGGCGGCACGGATGTAGATGGTTCTGATGCCGAGCCGTTCTCCGATGCCGCCGGCCACACCAGTCAGCAATCGGTCGCTCGTGGAGCGCCGAAACGGCCAATGGATGGATCGTCGTTCAGAGGTGGCTGTCACAATGAACCAATGGTGTCACAGCCTGTGCGCTGTCACAACTGGGGACGACCCTGAGTGGACCCTGAGACCTCAGGAATTGACAGGGTGGTTCCCGATTGCGGACTCTGCTGATTTACGACACGATTACGACATGACTGGAAACAACTCCAACCCAGACCCATCAACCACGTTGAGGCGTTCCGAGGATCACAGGATCTTTGCAGGGGTGTGCGGGGGGCTCGGCGAGCACTTCGGCATCAACGTCTGGTGGTTCCGATGGGCGTTCATGATCCTGGCGTTCTTCGGACTCGCCGGTATCGCCCTCTATATCCTCGCCTGGCTTCTGATCCCTCGTGCCGACGGCACCGGGTCTGTCGCTGG
>JAZFUH010000108.1:0-4557 GCA_036447125.1 Acidimicrobiia bacterium
CACGTCATACGCCACACCTTCGTTGAGCATCTCGACAACTGTCTCATTGGCATTGCGGGCGAAAGGACAGAGATAGTCATAGGTGATGGAGAAGCTTCGGAGCATGGCGTCAGGGTAGACGCACGGCGGGTCACCAATGACTGTCGAGTCTCCCCATATCCATAGTTCCCCACTTGCTGACTATGCATTAGCCCAGAAAACGTATACCCTAGGGGGTAAGCAGATCGATGCAACACACAGAGCTCTACGAGCCGTTGAACTGAACGATCAAGGTCTCGTTGGATCTGAAAGGGACGCGAAATGAAGCGGATACTCATCCTCGGTGCTGGTACGGCGGGAACGATGGCGGCGAACAAGCTGCAGAAGAAGCTCGGCGATACCTGGGACATCACCATCGTTGATCAGGACGATGTCCATTACTACCAGCCAGGATTCCTGTTCATCCCGTTCGGCACGTATGAACCTGAAGATGTCATCAAGACGAAGCGGGAGTTCATCCCGAAGGGTGTCAGCTACATCGCCGGTGAAATCGACAAGCTTGACCCTGCCGAGAACAAGGTCATGCTGACAGACGGTACCGAGCTCGGTTACGAGTATCTCATCATCGCGACAGGAACCCGCCCGACACCGAGCGAGACGCCCGGTCTCGAAGGACCGGAGTATGGCAGGACTGTCCACGACTTCTACACCTTCGACGGATCGGTCGCGTTGGCCAAGGCTCTGGCAAACTTCGACAGCGGGCGCCTTGTTGTGAACCTCATCGAGATGCCGATCAAGTGCCCGGTCGCACCGCTCGAGTTCGCATTCCTAGCCGACTCGCACTTCACCGAGCAAGGCACAAGGGACAACATCGAGATCGTTTACGTGACACCGCTCGATGCTGTCTTCACGAAGCCGGTCGCGGCGAGGCACCTCGGCTCGATGTTCGAGGACCGCAAGATCGTGCTCGAACCTGATTTCTACCTCGAGCGGGTCGACGCCGAGAACAAGAAGCTGGTTTCGTATGACGAACGCGAGGTCGAATACGACCTGCTCGTCACGGTGCCGATGAACATGGGCGCAACCTTCGTGCATGAGGCCGGACTCGGCGACGAAATGAATCACGTCAAGGTGGATCACCACAACTTCCTGTCCAAGGATCATGACAACATTTTCGCCATCGGAGACGCGGCCAACCTGCCCACCTCAAAGGCTGGTTCGGTTGCGCACTTCGCCATAGACGTGTTCATCCCGAACTTCCTCAACCACGTCCGGGGTCTCCCCATGGAAAAGGAATTCGACGGCCACTCGAACTGCTACATCGAGACCGGCTACAACAAGGCGATGCTCATCGACTTCAATTACGAAGTCCAGCCGCTCCCCGGCAAGTACCCCCTACCGGGACTAGGCCCGTTCTCGCTATTGAAAGAGACCGGGATCAACCACCGGGGCAAGCTCATGTTCAAGTGGATGTACTGGAACATGCTGCTGCGCGGCAGGAACATTCCTGTGCCGGGTCACATGATGATGGCCGGCAAGGAAAGGAGCGAGGCGTGATCGACCTCAGAAGGGAAGAACGCACCGACAGTGCGAGAGCGGCGAGATTCGAAACGACAACCGACGACACCCAGGGAGGTGTGTGATGCCAGTAACAACCATCGCGGATCGCGAGATCCACGTGGACGATGACGGATTCCTCACGGAGTTCGACGAGTGGGACGAGGATCTCGCAAAGACCCTCGCTACTGCGATAGGGATCGGAGATCTGACGGAAGACCATTGGAAGGTGATCACCTTCCTGCGCTCCGATTTCCAGGAGCAGGGCGAGACTCCGACGCTGCGCCGGGTCTCAGTCGTCGGTGGTATCCCCACCAAGAGCCTGTTCCAGTTGTTCCCGAAAAAGCCCGCTCGCAAAATGTCTTACGTAGCCGGGCTCCAGAAGCCCAAGGGCTGCATCTAGGAGACCCACGATGACTACATCAGAAACCGCACCAACGATGGTTCCGGACTTCGGGGATGAAGAGAGTGATCGCAAGATCGCCTTCGTGTGCTCGAAGGGATCCCTCGACATGGCGTACCCCGCGCTCGTGATGGCATCAGGGGCCCTCGAGCAGGGCATCGAGACACACATCTTCTTCACGTTCTGGGGCATGGACATGATCAACAAGAAGACCATGGGCAACCTGCACTTCTCTCCTGTCGGCAATCCTGCGACTCACATGCCTGCCGCGCTCGCGCCACTGCCGGGCATGCAGGCAATGGCGACCAAGCAGATGAAGAAGACGCTCGAAGACCTCAAGATCCCTGACGTACCGTCCTTCCTCGAGCACCTGTCAGATATGGGCTGCAAGATGTGGGCATGCCAGATGTCTGTCGACATGTTCAGCCTCACCGAGGACGCCATGTACGACAGGCTCGACGGCATTCTGAACGTCGCGGACTTCATCGAGATCATCGATGGCGCCCAGACGATGTTGATTTAGTCAGAAGTCGGAAATCAGAAGACCCGGGTGATACCGGGTCTTCTGTGAGCGGTCAACGGGCGTCTGCGAGTAGGCCCTCAAGGGCGAGGGTGATCATGTCGCCGAAGGTGCGCTCGCGTTCGTCCGATGTCGTTTCTTCGGCAGACACGAGGTGGTCAGAGACCGTCAGCACACACATGGCACGGACGCCTTCTTCCGCGGCGATTCCGTACAGGCCTGCGGCCTCCATCTCGACGGCGAGGACATTCATTCGCTGCCAGATCTCAAGCGCGTTCGGAACGGGGTTGTAGAAACTGTCAGACGAGTGAACATTGCCGATGTGTACCTTCATGCCCGAAGCGTCAGCCGCAGCTGCAGTGGCGGAGAGAAGCCCGTAGTCGGCCGTTGCAGCGAAGTCCCAGCCACCGTACCTTGCACGGTTCACCGTTGAATCCGTACATGCGCCCGATGCAAGGATGATCCCTCGCATTGGCACCTCCGCTGTCAGACCGCCGCACGATCCAACACGGACGAGACGTTTCACCCCGTAGAACCGGATGAGCTCTGTGACATAGATCGACGCGGACGGGATCCCCATGCCGGTGCCCATCACGGACACTGGCATGTCCTTGTATGTGCCGGTGAAGCCGAGCATGCCACGGACACTCGTTACCTCTCTGGAATCCTCAAAGAATGTCTCTGCTATGAACTTGGCTCGTAGCGGGTCTCCGGGAAGCAGTATCGCTTCGGCGATGTCGCCCTCTGCTGCAGAGATGTGTGGCGTGGTCCGCATTGTGTCTCCAGGTCGCTTACCAGTTCACTCTAATTGCGGATCGCTGGCGACACCATCAGACGCCGTTCGGATGACACGGGCGTAGAGTCCCTCCATGACGACGTTCACGCCCCAAACGTGGCAGCCCCTCCCTGCACCCCCATTGACCGGCCACCTCGAGAAGAACGATGCCCTGAAGTCTGCCGTACTTTGGCCGACCCATGGCATCGGTCCGGAGGACGTCATCGTCGATACCGCAGGTTCGGCGATCTGTGGTCTCGAGGATGGCCGAATCGTGCGAACCAACGGCACGGAAGACGTTGAGGAGATCGCGAACGTGGGCGGTCGCCCACTCGGAATCGAGTGGCTTGACGATGGAGTGATGGTCGTGTGTAACGCGGACCTCGGTCTGCAGCGCGTAACCGTGAGAGGCGAGATTTCGACGCTGGCCAGGGGATTCGAAGGTACGGATTTCGGTTTCACCAACAACGCAACCGTCGCGAACGATGGAACCGTCTACTTCTCCGACACTTCGACTCGTTGGACGATCCACTCATACGTCAATGATCTGCTCGAGGGACAGGCGACCGGCAGGGTCTTCGCCCTCGCTCCCGACGGGTCACTGTCCATGCTCGTCGACGGACTTCACTTCGCAAACGCACTTGCTCTCGATGATCGACAGGAATCGCTGTTCATTGCCGAGACAGGCACCTACCGGGTGCATCGCCATTGGCTGACCGGAGACGACGCAGGTGAAACGGAGTTGTTCCTCGACAACCTTGCCGGCTTCCCGGACAACCTGACCTTCAGCAACGGCATCCTATGGGTGCCGATGGCTTCACCACGCCAGAGAATCATCGACGTCATGCTTCCGAGACCGTGGCTCAGGCGACTGTCACATGCAATGCCAGATGCATTGAAGCCGAAACCTCTCCGCCACGGGATCGTTCTGGGATATGACACCGACGGCCATCTGGTCCACAACTTGCAGGATTCGACGGGAACCGTTGCAATAACGACCTCCGCCCGCCTCCACGATGGCAGGCTGTTCATCGGCAGCCTGACCGAGCCGCACATCGCCGTGTATGAGCTGTGAGGACTACCGAGCCGTCGGCCGATGACCGATTGCTGATCGCTTGCTACCTCTTGAAGATCCAGCCTGAGTAGAAAGCGACGCCAACGGTTGCCAGACCGACCTGGATGGCGAGCTTGATCCAGTCGATTCCATCGGTGTCCGCGACGCCGATGGCCTCGGCGAGAAGACCACCAAGCAGTGCGCCGACGAAGCCGACGACAATCGTCGCCGTGACGGTCATTTTCTGCTTGCCCGGCACGATGAGTCTT
>JAZFUH010000109.1:0-5381 GCA_036447125.1 Acidimicrobiia bacterium
TACTGCCGTGAGCACCGCAGCGCTGTTCGACTTGAGGATCTCAACCCAGGGAAGGGGCTGAGATGCCGCGACCCTTGTGAGATCACGAAAGCTCCCGGCAGCGAGATCGAGGGCGCTGGGTGTTCCTGCAGCAGAATTCAGGAGGCCTGCGGCGAGAAGCTGCGGCAGATGGCTTATCGCCGCAACCGCCTGATCGTGGTCAGCAGCGGTCATCATCACCGGATTCGCACCGAGCGTCCCGACGAGCGCCAGGACGGCCTCCGTCGGGTGTTGGGGGCACCCATTGATCACAACCCAATTGGCTCCGCGGAACAGCGCAGCGGACGCAGCCTTCGGCCCGGAAGTTTCACGTCCCGCCATCGGGTGTGTTCCCACAAAGTTCGAGAGATGCGCTGCGGCTGCCATCACCCCGGTCTTCACACCTGCCACATCCATGACCACTAGTCGCGTATCGAGGTTTGAGAGGATCTCAACTGTTGCCTTTGGCGGTGCAGCAACGACCACGATGTCTGGTGCGGTCGCGAGCATCTCCTCGATCGAGTCCACTGCGACGTCTATGAGTCCGCGCTCAAGAGCGATCTCGATGGCGTCTGGATCGGCGTCGTAACCAACGACATCCCAGCCGGCAGCGGTGAGACCTGCGGCAATCGACCCCCCGACAAGTCCGGTTCCGACAATCCCTGCGGTTCGCATCGATCTCACCTCTCTTCCGCGTCCCTCAAGAGTGGAACCGAGGCTATACAGATCTCAGCCGTCATCTGACATCTGACATCTGGCATCTCCTACTCTCATCCACATGACGCGAGTGCTGATCACGGGAGCTGCAAGCTGGACCGGAGGCAACCTCGCGCGCCACCTCGAAGTGAGACCTGATCTCGAAGTGTTCACTGTCGACGACCAGAAGCCTCGAGTGCAGTTCGCATCCGATTTCCAACGCCTCTCTCTCGACCGATTGACATTGGCGAGATATGTTCTCGACGTTGAACCAAACATCGTTTTTCACCTGCAGTCCGTTCACCCCACATCCGAGCACGGCAGGAACACCGAGGCAGAGGAGCGAATCGTCGGCTCCCTGGCTCTCTTCGGTGCGATTGAGCGCCTCGACACGGTCCGGAAGGTGATCGTCAAGTCGGACACAGCCTTCTACGGTGCAAGTCCACGCAATCCGTCCGTGCTGAACGAATCCACCAGGCCACAGGGAACACCAAGCCGGTTCCAGCGCGACCTCACGGAGATGGAGCGATTCATCGCTGACGCTGCTGTCAGGCACGCACATATCGCGTTCACCGTGCTGCGGTTCGCTCCTATCTTTGGGCCTCGGGTGGGTAATCCGATCAGCAGGTATCTGATGCTGCCATCTGTGCCGACGCTCATGGGTTTCGATCCTCGACTCCAGTTCGTCCACGAAACCGATGCCGTCGCCGCTCTCGAACACGCCGCAGATCACTCTGTTGCGGGCACGTTCAATATCGCCGGACATGGTCAGCTCTACCTGTCCCGGATTCTGCGCCTGGGAAGGCGCTTGCCCCAGCCCCTGCCCGGCCGTCTCTTCAATGCAGCTCTGAACGGTCTTCAGCGGGTCGACATCAGCGTGCCCGACCACCTCAGGGGGCTGCTCAAACACGGCCGGATCGTGGACACCACGGCCATGACCAAGACACTCGGCTTCGAGCCGACCCACACATGCAGGGAGACGGTTCTCAGCGCATACGGACGCCGACCAGAGGGGGAACGGTGACCAGGGACCATTTCGCATCCATGACCAAGAAGCAGCTCCTCGAGGTCGCAAGGGAACGCAGCATTCACGGAAGGTCCACGATGTCGAAAGCAGATCTGATCGAGGTTCTCTCCGATCGTGAAATGCCAACGAACACCGAGACGCCAGAGGTTGAGCATCTCGGAGGCATCACCATTCCGGGGATAGCACCGGAGGATCGCGCGGAGGCACGAGCGAGACGGGAAGCGCTCAACGAGAGGCTCAGCGAATTCCTGGACTTGGACACGCACTGTGACTGGCAGAGCGTCGAGGGCCATCCCTGCGGGCTTCCCGTGTTGACCGGATCTCAGCGATGCGGTCTCCACGGTGATGGATCCATTGCAGACAGAGCGATCCCTCTCACAGGCAAGCTCGGGTTCGGCGCCTGGCCACCGCTGTGGCGCCAACTGTCACTCGCCACATATGACATCGATGCATTCGGGCTCGATCCGGTCGTGGCGGAGATGGCGTGGCACCTCCTCAACATGCTCTATTACGACTACTTCCGGGTCGAAGTGGAGGGCATCGAGAACGTGCCGATGGATGGAGGCGCCGTGCTTGTCGCGAACCATGGTGGCGCGGCCCTGCCTTACGACGGCGCCATGCTCGGCCTTGCAGTCATGAACGAGGCCGCGGTACCGAGGCGTGTTCGGGTGATCGGCACCGAGATCTTCAACATGCTTCCCGGCGTGTCGCACCTGTACCGCAAGGTGGGGGCGGCATATGCAACGAGAGACGACGCGAGGGAGCTTCTGAGGAGGGGACACCTCCTCGGCGTGTTCCCCGAGGGCGAACGAGGTTTCATGAAGCCGGTGTGGGAGGCATATCGTGTCGGGAGGCTCGGACGGGGAGGATTCGCAGAACTCGCTGAGGAAGCGTCGGCGCCGATCGTGCCGGTCGCGATCATCGGCTCGGAGGAAGTGCACCCTGCCGTCATGGTTTCCAAACGCCTTGCGAGACTGGTCCGCATGTTCTTCCCGGAGCAGCGCGTCGAGGAGATCGCCATCGCGTTGAACCCCCTGCCCCTGCCGATTCGTTGGCATATCCGTTTCCTGCCCCAGGTAATGCCGTCCAAGCCGGACCATCACCTCGACTCTCTCGATCAGCTCGAGCGTGCAGAGGATGTCCGCCGAACGATCCAGAGCGCCCTCGACGACATTCTTTCAAACCGCCGAACGGCTTTCTGACAGACGCCAAACCCCGGTATCTGGAATCTGATCCTGTGCTTGCAATTGCTAGCACTATCTTGCAAAAGGCTATAGACTGACAGATATGAAAGCGCCACAACTCCCCGATGTCGGATCGTTCATCCGAGAGCATCGCGAGCGAAGCGCGTTGTCGATCCGGAAACTCGCCGAGATGACAGGCGTCTCGAATCCGTATCTGTCACAGATCGAACGCGGAGTCCGCAGGCCGTCCGCGGAGATCCTGAGATCCATCGCTGAGGCATTGGCAATTCGAACGGAGACGCTCTACGAGCGGGCCGGGCTTCTCGAGAGGACAGAGGCACAGGAAATCAGCGACGCGGTCAACGCAGACCCCAAGCTCACAGCAGGTCAGAAGAAAGCATTGATGGAGATCTACCAGAGCTTCATCTCGAAGGATCAGGAGGATTCATGATCGATCTCAATACGCAGAAGGAAGCAGCAGCGAAGGCTGCCCAGGATGTCGCGGACAGCACCGTCGAGTTCGCAGTCAAGGCAAAGGACCTCGGAGTATCCTCTGCAAAGAGCGCAACCGAGAGCGCCGGTGAGTACATGGACAAGGCAATGGAACTCGGCGCATCAGCGGCCGATTCCGCAGCCGACGTGTTCAAGTCGTTCATCGACAAGGCTCAAAGCCTTACAGGCAAAGGCATCGAGAGAGTCAGCGATGTCCAGGTCGGCAAGAGGAACGTCGGTGAACGCCTCCAGGCAACCGTCGACACGGTCGAGGAGAAGATCGATGTCGATCAGATCCAGGATCAGGTTGCCAAGCTGCGCGAGCAGATGGAGCACGTGCTCGTTTCGTGGAAGGACACCTTTCGGCCGTCCACGACCGTAACCGAAGAGCCCGCGGAGAAGGCACCGGTCAAGGCGAAGGCAACAACCACGAAAAAGGCTCCAGCCAAGAGCACAGCAAAGAAGAAGACTCCGCCAGCCAAGAAGACCACCAAGACTTCGACCGCCAAGAAGTAGGGATCAGCTCTCCAGCGGCAAAGGGGTGGGTCCGTTTCTCCGGACCCACCCCTTTTCCGCGTATCCAGGGTTCCTGACCGCACTGGGTCCGGTTGTAGTCTCGCGGGACATCCCGTACACATGTCGCGGGACATCCCGTACACATTGGCGGGGCGGTTACAGGCAGATAATCGATCAGCTCGAGACGATTGGATCAATCTCTCCTGCGGCGACGATCCAACCCTGCACCATCTCGATCGTCGGAAGTCGCTGTACAAGTCGGCGCCGTGTGTTGATCTGTGTCATGGCGACCATCAGGTTCTCAGGGTTTCTTCGCCGAAGGAGCTTGACCGTGTCGACACCAACTGCTGAAAGCAGATCGGCATACTCGGACCCGATTCCTCCAACCCGCATCAGGTCGGCCTGGTGAGCCCACCTGAGAAGATCGGCCGTGGCGATACCTGTGCGCTCCGAAACCACACCCCTCCCCGTGCGCGTCGACGCCTGGTCGAGGAGCGCTTCGGTTGTTCTGACCTTCGACTTGCGCAACTTTGTCGCATTCCGATGTCCGATCGATCGTATCGAAGAGATCGATGCCATTTATGTCCTCCCCGACACAGTCATCCAGCAACACATCAGCCGAGACTACCTATGTCGCGGGCTTCGTGTGAAGTCATCGCCGCATGGACGGAAAGTCGTCCGGCTTGTCGTACATCTGGGGCGACAAACGGTCATACCAGACCTCCTCTACAGCGCTTGCATGGGACGCAACCACGTCGTGAAGGTTGACAGAACCTTCACCGCCCAACAGGTGTTCCCAGATCGAGTAGTCGAGGACGATCGGCCAACCGACGGCGTACCGATACTTGGGCACCACAGCATCGGCCGATGTGTCCGAAGCCATGTTGATCAATGCACCAACGGTTGCTCCGTCTATTCCGGGTTGATCACCACGGGCAACGACGCATCGCCGAGTTGCCCGATCTCTCGAAGCGAGGTCGAGCGCAGCGCGCAGGGGTGAAGCACTCCCTTCTGCCCACTCCGGATCCATGACCACCGTACAACCGCCGAAGTCAATCGCATCAACGATCTCCTCTGCATCAGATCCGAGGGCGACGATGACCGAGTCCACAGGCCACTCAGCCGCAGCATCAACGACGTGCTGGAGAAGACACTTCCCTCGAAGAAGCGCGAGGTATTTTGATCCTGAAAATCCCTGAGCCGCGTCGGCAGCAAGAATGATGGCAACCGTGGACATGGGATAGAGCGTAATCAGATGACAGCTCACAGACTCCAGTCATCAACTCGATCTTGCACTGTGAACCGTGAACCTGATCAACGCATGGATTCATCGATCTCGGACGACGTGCTCTCGGCGCGTTGGCTGTTGATCCAATCTTCGAAGTCGTCGCGGGCCACTCGCCATTCGCGGCCGAACTTCACGGCAGGAAGTTCACCGCTCCGCAACA
>JAZFUH010000110.1:0-11924 GCA_036447125.1 Acidimicrobiia bacterium
GATGCAACGGTTGACGAGCATTACACAGCCATCCCGCCGATGTTCGACGAATCGCTGAGCCACCCATAACCGACTGGGTGTGTTGCGACGCGACGATGTGCGAGGTGTTGCACACCCTGGTCCGATCGTGGGATCGCCCAATCGAGCTGCTCATGCCAGCTCCATCTGGCCCCTACTGCACCATTGCGGTGGCGTGAGCCACCCCTTGCCCTTCATCGAGCAGAGAGAGATAATTGAATCCACATAAGTACTGGGTGGGAGTCTGGCCCAATAACCGGCTGACGCATCGCCAGATGCTGTCCTAATAATGACCTGCCGACTCCCACCCACCAACACTCTTCGGGCGGTGTGACCTAATACGAGCCTGCCCACCTAACGGTGTGGCCCCACCCAGACCTGTCCACCCAACCCACAAGCTCCTCGACCAGAGAACGAACATACGAGATTCAATATGGGCGGCCGGTCCGCAGAACCGAGGTAGCGCATATGCTGCTGCCCATCAGCACAGGCCGGCACGGGAAACGGCCCCCAGCATGGTTCAGATGCGTGACCAGGGTCGAGCATCGAAGGTCAGATATCGACACTGCCGGTCTGCTCGTGGCGATCAGGTGGCCAACTCGGCTGACGGCGACCGCGGCTCCTGCGCAAGGGAGCGCATTGACCAGCGACCGAGTGCGAAGGCCGTTACGGCTACGAGTACATAGACGAGGGCCCATTCAAGGAAGAACCTGGCGCCGTATTGGTCGAGTGAGCGGTCGTCGGTGAGGCGGAGAAAGACAAGTCCCGGCACCAGGGTGAGCACGCCTATGCACCATGTGACGAGCGCGAGAAACGAGGCGATCGAGAGATCGGCCGGCCGCGTCTCCGCATCGACCGCCTGCTGAAAGAGAACAACCCCGGCCGATAGCGCTATCACCGTGACAAGGGCCGCCATAACCCACAGCCCGAGGGCGCTGAGCCTGCCGAGGCTGCCAGCAGACCGAGCCCAGCCGAGGAACGCGACCGGGACTAGACCGAAGATGAGGGTGAGCGCAAAGCTCAACACGCTCACCGTCCCAGCTTGGCCACGCCGCGAGCGAGTCACCGTTCCTTCACCAGCGTGAACTCATCGATGACGGCACCGTCAGCGCCGACAGCGCGCAGAACCAGGGAATCGGTGGTGGCCTCAGCGATCATGAACTGGAGCGTGTTTTCTGATACCGCGGTGAAGTCGCTCGCGCCGGCAGCCCGCAGCTTGCTACCTGCACCACTGACCACGTAAGTGACCCCATCGAGTGGAACCGTGCGTTCGTAATGGTGGTCGTGGCCGGTCAACACCAGATCGACTCCGTACTTGACAAAGAGCGGCTCGAGCACCTCCCTCACCTCAACGCTCGACCCACGCCCACCAGAGGAATACGGGGGGTGATGGAGCGCCGCCACCTTCCACGGTGCGGTCGAGGCGGAGAGGGCCTCCTCAAGCCACGCGATCTGCTCAGGCCCAGCGGCCCCCGTGATCTGCGGTGTGCTGGAGTCGAGAATGAAGATCTCAACGGGGCCATGCACGACGGAATAGAAGGACCCTTCGGCGCCGACTTCTTCAATCCGGCGAACGATCTCCCGGTTCGCCTCGCTGCTCGGCACGTACTCCAACTCGTGATTGCCGACCGCCAGCTCGAATGTGACACCCGCGTCTAGCAACGGGCCGAGCGGCTCGAGGAACACTTCTTGGTACCGGTCGGCAATGCTGCCGTAATAGGAGATGTCACCGAGCAGGACGACCAGGCCGTACGGCGTCTCCTCATAGGTGTAAGCCATCTGTCTAGCAATGTCCATCGCATTGCGGCCACCCGTGCCGTTGTCACCGAGGACGGCGAAGGTGGCCGAGTCCTCGGTCACCGACCACGCCTCAGGCTGGAGCGCGACGTCTGGGGGATCACCAGGAACAAGGTCCATCTTCCATCTCATCGTCGGATAAATGACCGCAATCACAATCACTGTCCCTGCCACAAGGATGGCGAGGCCGAGCGACAGGTGAAACCAGTGCCGACGCGTGACGACCAGCTCTCGGTGAGTCATCGCTCGACGCTTCTCATGCTGTCTCCCGTCGCCCGCCGGTCGTGCCCATCCCCGGCCCAGCGAGTCGATAACTGTATCAAGGGCTCAACGGATGGGAGGACTCCAAGCCTAGGAGTCCTCCCATCCGCCAGCGATCAACGACGTAGCCCCTCGGAGCCGGAACTCGTCCCGATGGTGGGAGCCGCGGTCAGATCCGAGGTAGCGCATAACCGGCTGGGTGTGTTGCGATGAGATGATGTAGGTGGTATTGCATCACTCTCGACCAGAGTTGTTGCTGTCTCGTTGGAGAAGTGAGCCTGCAATAGGTTTCGACTATTTCGTGTACTGATACACGACTATCGGCAGCTGCACCCCACACGGTGCGCGGGGGAAAGCCGTGACTTTGCACGATTTCTTCGTATCGCCCGGGGCTCTGGGTGTGAGCTCGAGGCCCAGGTCACCATGGCGGCCAGAGTTGGCCTTGTGGACGGAGAAACCGATGTCTCCATCTGATCCGGGGTCGTACCACGTCATACGTACTTCGTACTACCGGCCTTCCACCTCCCCAGATCTTGGCCGACCCCGCTCATATCCGAAGTGGCGGTTCACGGTTCGCGGTTTACGGTCGACAGTTTTCGGTTTACGGTTCATCCATGTACACCAGACAGGATCAGGCCGAGGCGATCATCAAACAGAGAGCCCGCCGTATGGCTTCACAGTTGCTTGGTCGCCAGGCAACAACGGGCGACGACTTCGCCGAGGCCCTGACCGTCGAACGGATCGACCTGATCGCACAGATCCCTGACGACAAAGCCCTCAGAGCCCTCGGCCAGAACATGGCCGGACCGAAGAACGGCCTGTACGTCCTCGACCACCCCGATGGCTACACGGTGTACCAGCAACACAACGGCGTGCCATACGAGGTATTCAAGAAACTCGACTTCGATGCTGCCAGGAACGCCGCCATCGACTGTCTCGTGATGCTGAACGGGATCCCGTTCCGGATCGATTGATCACGTACGAGGTCAACCCTGGGATCTCCCACGTCCCTCGATGACGTCGTTGAGGACATCGGGCCGGTCAGAGATGATCCCATCGACCCCCATGTCGAGGAATTTTTCCATCTCGTATCCATCGTTCACGGTCCACAGGTGTATCTGCTTCTCCGCCGCGTGGACGGCATCGACCAAACGCTTGTCCACGACGATTCCCTTCGTCCGATAGGGAAGCTGATAGGCATCGGCACGGGCCGAAAGACTGCGACCGATCCGAGAAGCCGCGTACATCGCGATCGAGTCCCTTGGGCCGGCTGATGTGGCAACCCTGCCCTTTGTGATCCGCCTGAACCGTGCGATCCTCCTGTCTGAGAACGCGCCGATCAGAACGGTGTCCTCCCTGCCCGCCTTCGCGATTTCCTCGGCAACGGCCCACTCGCAGCCAACCGCTTTGAGATCGATGTTCAAGGAGAGCTCCGGATAGCGATCGAACGTCTCGTCCAGCCTCGGGATACCGATGCCGGTTCCGCGGAGCGGGTATGACTCACCATCAGGTGTGAAGTTGTAGGCAGCATCAAGGTGACGAAGATCCTCCCACCGCCAGTCACTGATCCTTCCCACGCCGTTCGTGCACCGCTCCAATGTGTCATCGTGGAACACGACGACGATTCCATCTGTGGTGATCTGGACATCCGTCTCGATGTAGCGGTAACCGAGTCCCTCGACTGCAGCATCAAACGCGTGCCACGTGTTCTCCGGCCAAAGGGTTCTGCTGCCACGGTGGGCGAACCGAATCGGGTGCTCGATGTCGAAATAGTGCCTGGGCGACATGAACGACTCCTAGCGCATCACGTGAGAACTCTGCCGCGTTTGATGACCTGGGCAACAAGGTCACCGTCGGGCCGATAGGTCAGGTGCTCGTATGTCGGAGCGTCCAGTACAACAAGATCGGCGACCGAGCCAGGGGCAACCACACCGCGGTCGTGGAGACCGAGCGCGAGCGCGCCGCCGCGCGTCGCAGCCCACAGGGCCTCATCTGGTGTCAGGCCGGAGGTCACGGCAGCAAGGGAGATAATGAACGGCATCGTCTCGATATAGGAGGTGCCCGGATTGCAATCCGTGGCGATCGCGACGGTGACTCCGGCGTCCCACACGCGACGGCCATCGGGCGCCGGCTCACGCATCGAGTACGACACACCGGGAAGGAGCACGGCGACGGTGCCTGCCCGCGCGAGCGCCGCGAGGTCTTCGTCTGTCGAATGGTCAAGATGGTCAGCAGCAACTGCCCCGACCTCAGCCGCGAGCGCGGCGCCACCGGTGTATGAGAGCTGATCGACGTGGAGTCTCACATCGAGGCCCCTGCTTCTTGCTGCGTCGGTGATCCGGCGGGTCTCGCTGACGGTGAACGCCGCATCGTCACAGAAGACATCGACGTATGCGACCCGGCCAGCCACGGCGTCCATCATCGCCCCTCCAACGAGATCCACATATGAGCCGCGGTCGTCCAGGAACTCCGGAGCTACCACATGGGCACCAAGGAAGGTGGGGATCGTGTCAATCGGAAGTACGTCACAGATGCGGTCGATCGCGTCAAGCATCTTCACTTCTGTCGCGATATCGAGCCCGTATCCGGTCTTGACCTCGATGGTTGTGGTGCCTGAGGCGAGCATCCGTGCAATGCGCGGGAGCGACTCGTCAACGAGATCGTCGAGCGTCACCGCTCTTGTTGCGCGCACCGTGGAGTAGATGCCCCCACCGGCAGCTTGTATCTGCGCATAGGTTGCATTCTCGAGACGCATCGCGAATTCGTGGGACCGGTCGCCTGCGAACACCGCATGCGTGTGGGCATCGACAAAGCCGGGAAGCACGGCGCCGCCCCCGACGTCGTGAGTGTCATACGACCGATACCGGTGCGGCACGTCGTTCCCTGGACCCACCCACTGGATAGTGCCGCTCTCGATCGCGACGGCAGCATCGTCCATGATGCCGAGCAATCCACCACGGGCCTCGTCATTGGTGACGAGCTGCCCGATATCTGTCAGGAGCATCGTCACGTCGATTGCATCGGGATAACGATTCCCCGCTCGCGCGCCACCTCGATCGCCCGATCGTATCCCGCATCGGCGTGGCGGATGACACCCATGCCGGGATCATTCGTGAGCACTCTCTCGATGCGAAGCGCGGCTTCATCCGTGCCGTCTGCGACCACCTGGGCTCCGGCATGGATCGACTTCCCGATACCGACACCACCCCCGTGGTGAACTGCAACCCACGCAGCGCCTGATGCTGTGTTCAGGAGCGCATTCAGGATCGGCCAGTCGGCAACTGCATCTGAGCCGTCAGCCATCGCTTCGGTCTCGCGGTATGGCGATGCCACGGAGCCGGAATCGAGGTGGTCGCGGCCGATGACGATCGGAGCTTTCACCTTGCCGGCACGCACAAGCTCGTTGAAGGCGAGACCTGCCTCATGCCGCTCGCCGTAGCCGAGCCAACAGATCCGAGCCGGAAGTCCCTGAAACTCCACTCGCTCTTCGGCCATGTCGAGCCAATGCAACAGCTGCTTGTTATCAGGGAACAGGTCGCGCAAGGCGTCGTCCGTCGCTTTGATATCGGCGGGGTCGCCCGACAACGCGATCCAGCGGAATGGCCCGAGGCCTTCACAGAACAGATCCCTGATGTAAGCCGGCACGAACCCCGGATACGCAAAAGCGTTCTCATATCCACCCTCGACCGCTTCACCGCGAAGGTTGTTGCCATAGTCGAAGACCTCTGCGCCTGCTTCCTGGAACCCGACCATTGCCTCACAGTGCATCGCCATGGATTCCCGTGACCTGGCGATGTAGTCCTCAGGTTCTTCGGCGCGAAGCGCATCAGCTTCGACGAGAGTCATCGCGCGCGGTACATATCCATTGAGCGGGTCGTGGGCTGATGTCTGATCCGTGACGATGTCGATGTCGATTCCACGAGCGAGCAACTCGGGGAACACATCCGCGGCATTGCCGACGACGGCGATCGAGACGGCCTCACCCGATTCCCTTGCTTGCAAGGCACGGTCGACTGCGGCATCAAGATCGGGGGCGAGCTCATCGACGTAACCGGTGTCAAGCCGTTTCTTGATTCGATCGGGATCGACATCGACGACAAGACACACACCTTCGTTCATGGTGATCGCGAGTGGCTGGGCACCGCCCATGCCGCCAAGACCGGCCGTCAGGGTGAGCGTGCCCTTGAGAGTTCCGTCGAAGAGCTTCTCCGCGATCGCAACGAACGTCTGATACGTGCCCTGGAGGATGCCCTGGGTCCCTATGTATATCCACGACCCCGCGGTCATCTGCCCGTACATCATGAGGCCTGCATCTTCGAGATCCCAGAAATGCTGCCAGGTCGCCCAGTCAGGTACGAGGTTCGAGTTCGCGATGAGCACCCTCGGTGCCATCTCGTGCGTGCGGAAGCGCCCAACGGGTTTGCCGGACTGGACAAGCAGCGTCTCATCCGACTCGAGCTCGGTGAGGGTTCTCACGATCGCGTCGAAGGCTTCCCAGTTGCGTGCAGCCTTCCCCCTGCCGCCATACACAACGAGCTCCGCAGGGTTCTCGGCAACCTCGGGATCGAGATTGTTGAGGAACGCACGCAGGACAGCCTCCTGGAGCCACCCCTTCGTATTGAGCTCTGTGCCGCGGGGCGCTCTGACGATGCGCGGCCCCGTACCGTATTGGAACGCAGCGTTGGTGGTGTCTGGCATCAGGCCTCCTCGATGTGGCTGAAGGCTCCGGACTCGATGAGATTCGCGATCTTCATGATGTCCGGCCCGGGTGGCCGATCAACTGTGAGCGGCGGGCACACAGTACGAACGAGGTCTCGCACCGCAGACGTCCCTGCACCGGGCTCGGCCGAACGCTGTTCGACACCCTGGGCGCCACACATGAGCTCAACGGCGATCACCCGGGCTGTG
This sequence comes from Acidimicrobiia bacterium, assembly GCA_036447125.1. Lineage (GTDB taxonomy): Bacteria > Actinomycetota > Acidimicrobiia > Spongiisociales > UBA5794 > B3-G11. The sequence continues at coordinate 6,985 of JAZFUH010000110.1, forward strand.
TTCGTGAGGATCGTCCCGAGCTTTCGGGCAGCCCCCCACCCCATCGATACATGGTCCTCCTGAAGACCGGATGTCGGTATCGACTCGACAGACGCGGGATGTGCGAGCACCTTGTTCTCAGCGACAATCGCGGCTGCGGTGTACTGGGTGATCATGTAACCCGAAGAAACGCCAGGGCTGCCGGCGAGGAACGGTGTCAGACCGGAGGACCGATTCGGGTCAAGCATGCGGTCGACGCGTCGTTCGGATATCGAACCGAGTTCGGTTACCGCAATTGCCAGAAAATCGAGGACGAAGGCAAGTGGCTGACCATGGAAGTTGCCACCAGACACAACCTCGCCGTCGTCGGGGAACACGATTGGGTTGTCAACAACAGCACCAAGCTCCCGGCCGAAGACTGCGGCTGCATGATCGATCGTGTCGCGAACCGCGCCGTGCACCTGGGGAGCGCAGCGCAAGCTATATGCGTCCTGCACCTTGTGCCCAAAATCGTCGTGGTGTGATGCGTCGATGGCAGAGCCCTCGAGCAGCGCGTGGATCCTGCGGGCAGATATCGCCTGGCCCGGGTGCGGACGAAGGTCGTGGATCCTTTTCTCAAACGGCCTGGATGACCCCATGAGCGCTTCGACGCTGAGGGCCGTGGCGGCGTCCGTTGCATCGACGAGCTGGCGCGCCCTGTGGATCGCAAGACATCCATGTGCGAGCATCCCCTCGGTTCCGTTGAGAAGGCTGAGCCCCTCCTTTGGGAGCAACTCCAGGGGCTCGATACCGACCGCCTCGAGAACAGGGCCCGCTGGAACCGCCTCTCCGTCGATGAGTATCTCCCCCTCTCCGATGATAGGAAGTGCAAGGTGGGCGAACGGGGCAAGGTCACCCGATGCGCCAACCGATCCCTGGGACGGGACGGCCGGAAGAACATCCATTTCGAGCAGAGTCAGGAGGTAGCGGACGATCCGTGGCCTGACGCCTGAATAGCCCTGGGCAAGGGTGCGCGCCCGGCAGAGAAGCATCGCCCTGACCAATTCGGGCTCCACGTATGCCCCGACACCGGAAGCGTGGGAACGAAGGAGGTCGTACTGCAGATCCGACGCCTGGTCGGGACGGATACGGGTGCTTGAGAGTGCTCCAAAGCCGGTTGTGATCCCGTACACGGTTTGATCGTCTGCCACAACGCGCTCAACGAGGGCCCGGGCCGGTTCCATCCGCTCATCGAGGTCGTCCCCCGCCACAGCCTTTGCGCGCCGGTAGGCGACCGCCACGACGTCATCGACCGTGAGCGGTGAACCATCTACGACAACAGGCACGGAGTCTCCTTGCACACGGCACCACATGTGAGGCTAGTGCTCCGGAGTCTGGTGGGGGACTACACGCTTTCGAGAAGGACAGCCGTGCCGAGGCCGGACCCAGCCGGCACCGTCGCGCCACCGAGTCTCAGGTCGCGCTGTCTGAGCGCTTTCGCGAGATGGAGGGTAATCCTCAGGCCGGACATGCCGACTGGATGTCCCAAACCAACAGCGCCTCCATCCACGTTCAGCCGATCCCTATCCCAGCCCCCCATCTCCTCACAGGCGAGCAACTGCACGGCGAAACCCTCATTGCACTCGATGAGGTCGAGATCGTCGACGGACTTGCCGGCGGAGGCCACGGCAGCATTGAGCGCGTCAACACATGAATATCCCATGAGGTTCGGGTCACACCCGACCATGGCGATCCCCTCCGTCACAACACGGGTGAGCGGTTCAAGATCGTGCTTGTTCATCGCGTCGGCGCTGGCAACGATCGCTGCTGCGGCACCATCGTTGATCGTTGCAGCATTGCCTGCGGTTATGACACCTCCGGGCTGCACGCTTGGAAGCTCCGCCAGGACCTCGATGGTTGAACCGGGCCGGGGGTTCTCGTCGACGTCGAAGATCACGGAACCGCTCCTTGTTGGAACCGTGATAGGCACGATCTCGTCGACGAAGCGACCTTCGGCACTCGCAGTGGCCGCACGATCGTGCGACACGATGGCGTATTCGTCCATCCGGCTTCTTGAGATTCCGTCCACCTCAGCGTGGTGCTCTGCCACCTCGATCATGTATCTGGCGTCGCCCCACATGCCCGACCCTGCAAGCGTGCACTCGCGCACGGTGTCAAGGAAGACGCCACTGCCCAACCGGTGGCCCCACCGAGAGCCGGGAACCATGTGTGGAGCATTGCTCATGGACTCGAGCCCGAGAACCAACACCATGTCGGCAGCACCGACAGCCACCTGGTATGTCGCCTGGATCAGAGCAGCCATCGAAGAGCAGCACTGCATGTTGATCGTGAAAGCCGGCACCGTGTCGGGCACTCCGATCCGCATGCCCACGATGCGGGCAGGGTTTGACTCCGTCATGTCCTGGAGGACCATTCCAGCGATGATGAGATCGAGCGCCTCTGTCTCGATGTTCACGCGCTCGACAAGCGCTGCAGCGACGTCTGATCCGAACTCGGTGGCCCGCAACGGCTTCAGCGAACCTCCGAATTTGCCAATGGGGCTCCTCAGTCCCTCGATGAGAAATACATCTCTGGTCATGGCGATCTCCATGGTTGCGTGTGATGCCAACAAGATTTATGATAACGGACGTTCGTTAGGCAAACAATCCGTGACCAACGAGGAGAACCTCACCGTGTTCGATGACATATCTGTTGCTCGATCGAGAGAAGTCGGAGACTCGTGGGAGGCCGCATACAGCAGGCTTGTTGCGCGATTCGGCGATGCCGCTCCCCGTCGAGCGACCGATCCAAGAACGCAATCCGGTCTCCCGCTCAAGTCAGCGTACTTCCCCCATGACGTTCAAGACCTCGACCTGGTCGAAGCACCCGGTTCGTACCCGTTCACCCGCGGAAACCTTGCAGCGCAGTATCAACTGATGTACTGGGCGAACCAACCCGTCATCGGATACGGGCTACCCGAGGACACGAGAGAGAGGATGGACGCTCTCGCCGGCCAGGGCATGGTCGGCTACTTCGGCCAGCGGTTCTACAACCTCGTGTACGACCTGGTCTCGCACGAGGGGCTCGACCCCGATCATCCTGCCGCTCGAGGCAGGGTCGGTCAGGCCGGGATGGGCGTGTACTCAAAGGCTGACATGGCCAGGCTGTTCGCGGGGATGGATCTCACACAGATGAACGTCGTCCACATCTCTTACTACCAGGTCGTTCCGGCCCTCGCACAGTACATCGCCCTTGCCAGGGATCAAGGCCTCGATCCCGACCAGCTGCGAGGCAACTCGATGAACTGGTATCACCAGTCCGCCTATGTGGGCATGAGCGCATTCCCACCCCGCGAGGGCCACAAGCTCGCTATCGACCTGATCCACTACTGCGCAACGAACATGCCCAGATGGAACACGACCAACTTCTTTGGCTACGGCGTTGAGGAGTCCGGTGGAACGGCAGTCGAGGAGATCGCTTTCATGGTCGCCTACGGAATCGATCTTGTGCGGGCCTGTACGAGCTCTGGACTCTCACCAGACGTGGCGATGGGACGATTCGGCTTCCAGATCGCACAAGGGAACGACTTCTTCGAGGAGATCTGCAAGATCCGTGCTTTGCGACGGATTTGGGCAACAACGATGAAAGAGCGGTTTGACGTTGAGGATCCCCGATCCCTGCATGTACGCATCCACACACACACATCCGGTGTGGCCCTCACTGCACAGCAGCCGATGGTCAATCTGATCCGAACAACTCTTCATACCCTCGGAGCAGCGTTATCCGGAGTCCAGGCAATGGAGGTATCTGCCTACGACGAAGCTCTTGCGATCCCCACCGAAGAGGCTGCAACGCTCGCACTTCGGGTCCAGCAGGTGATCCAGGAAGAGACGAACATCACGTCGGTCTCCGACCCGCTTGCAGGCTCATACTTCGTGGAGTCACTCACGAATCAGATCGCCGAGGCCGCACTCGAGCTCGTGGATGAGATCGAGGCGCTGGGCGGCTACATAGCCGCACAGGAAACGGGGTGGCTCCGCGGAAGGACCGAGGAGTCCGCCGAACGGTGGCGCGACCAGATCGATTCGGGAGAGCGGACCGTTGTGGGCCTGAACAAGTACCAGATCGATGAGGAGCCGCCAACAGATCTGTTCACGGTCGAATCCGAGATCGAGGAGATCGCGATCAACCGAATCAAGGCTCTCAGAGCCGAGCGGGACAGCGACCGGTGGGATCAAGCGATGCACAGATTCACCGAAGTGGCAGAGGCGATGGCCACCATGGACTATGCCGACATCGACGGCAGCCTCATGGAAGCAGCGATCGACGCCGCGCAGGCAGACGCTACGACAGGAGAGATGATGGGTGTCCTCAAGAAAGCATTGGGATGGAGAGCACCGCATGAGTTTTGAGAGCGTGCGAGACGAGCCGATCAGGGTGCTCCTCGCCAAACCACAACACGATGTTCACGATCGCGGTGTGCGACTCGTGGCGAAGAAGATGCGCGACGCCGGCTTTGAGGTTGTGTTCATCAACTTCCTCCTACCTGAAGAGGTCGTACGAGCAGCCGTCGACGAGGATGTCGACGTCGTCGGCATCTCGGTGTCGGCTGGCGGCCATCTGCCGATCTTCAAGGATACGATCGCGGGATTGTCCGATGAGGGACGCAGCGATGCCGTCCTGATCGCCGGAGGAGTGATCCCCCCTGGGGACGAAGAGACACTGCGAGGTTGGGGTGTCCAAGCGGTATTCGGTCCCGGCACGAACGCTGAACAGGCGATCGAGATGATCGAGCGGTCTGTCGGCGCGGGTTCGTCGTGACACAGCCAGCCAAGATCGCGATAATCGGCGGTGGCGGCGTGATGGGGCACGGCATCGCCCTTGCGTGCCTCCAGCAATCGGACGCGCAGGTGACAATCATCTCTCACCGACCTGAGAGCGTCGACCACGGGATCGACCTCATCCTTGAAGGCCGATTCGGT
>JAZFUH010000111.1:0-13470 GCA_036447125.1 Acidimicrobiia bacterium
TGTTCCGAGAGGCGTGGACAGAGCTCAAGCCGATGGAGTACCCGGACCTCTTCGAGTCGGTACAGGACGAACGGTCCTGGGGCATCGAGAGCCTCAACATGTTGGCAACGTACTTCTCCATCGAGGACCCGACATCCTTCGAACCTCTCGCTCTCGAGATGGATCTGCTCGTCGACGTCGACCATATGAAGATCCGCGGCATACTCGACAGGATGGAGGAGGTCGCAGAGATCGGACCCGATGGCACGCAACGAACAGCCCTCGTCATCACGGACTACAAGACGGGCAGGGCGCCCGGTGAGCGATACGCAAACAAAGCCTTCTTCGCGCTGAAGATCTACGCGCTCCTGATCAGGATCACTCGTGGTGTCACGCCAACCCGGATCCGGTTGCTGTATCTCAACGGCCCGACGGAATACACGATGGAGATCAACGACGCCCAGCTCGATGCCATGGCCAAACAGCTCGCGGCGTTGTGGGGCGCCATCGAGAATGCAATCCTCACCAACACGTGGCCGACCAAGACATCGGCACTGTGTGACTGGTGCGACTTCAAGGAAACGATCTGTCCCGCCTTCGAGCATGAGCGACCACCCGCTTCGGAGTCCGATGGCTGACATCCGCGAGATTGACGGTCAGGAAGAGATCCGCCACGAAGAGATCCGCATAGATCCCGCCGACTGGGAGAGCCACAGCTACCTCACCAATCGACCCCAGATCGTTGTCGGCGGCCCCGGGACAGGCAAGACGCAGTTCCTCTGCAACCGCGTGACCAACGCCATCAGGAAGGGAGGTCTCTCCGGCAGCGAGATCATCATGCTCACGTTCTCGAGGCAGGGTGCAAACGACATCCGAACAAGACTTTTCGACGCCCTTGGAGCAGAGTCATACCGGGTGAACATATCGACATACCACTCGGTTGCGATGCGGATCGTCGAGTCGAACGCAACGGCTCTCGGCTGGCTTGCTGCGCCATCCGTACTCGCGGGATCCGAGCAGGAGTACTTCGTCGTCGATCTTCTCGCTGACGAGGACCCGGAGAGATGGCATGGCGCGTATCGGGACATTCTCCATTCAGCCGTGATGGCGGCCGAGGTCACCGACTTCATCCTGCGATGTCACGAACACCTGCTCAGTCCTGCGGATGTCGCCAGCCATGACAGGGACCAGTGGCGGGCGATACCGGAGTTCTTCGACAGATATCTGCTTGCACAGGTTGAGGCCGGTCGAACGGACTACGGCCGCATTCTTGCTGATGCCGTACGTGCCGTCGAGACCATTCCCGAGGTTGCCGAGCCATACAGGCTCGTGATAGCTGACGAATACCAGGACACGTCTCCCGCCCAGTCACGACTCCTCGTCGGGCTCGCAGCGAACACGCTCGACCTCATTGTGGCTGCTGATCCGTATCAATCGATCTACTCATTCCGCGGCACGGACATCGACAACGTGTTCACATTTCCACAGGACACCGAATCCTCACTCGGCTGTCGCGCCGAGCGCATCGTGTTGACGACGTCGTTTCGTGTGCCCTCGCAGATCCTGTCATCGGCAGTTTCGGTAACAGCGAGGCAGCTCCCCGGTGGAGCGGGCAAGGTGCACAGCACGCGCACTGGTGGAACTGTCGCGGCGCACACATTTTCAGTCGATGCCGAGGAGGCAGACTGGATAGCCGCGGACATCGTGCACGTCCATCTCGCTCAGGGTGTGCCGCTCGAACGGATCGCCGTGTTCGTGAGGGCTGACTCACCCTTCACAGACGAACTTTCACGGGCGCTCGAGCGAAGAGACGTCCCCCACACCCACGAAGAATCCCGGCTCGCTGACCAGCCGATCGTTCGCTTCGTCCTCGACCTCGTCACCGCTACAGCATCGGTTGAAGAGGCAGGTGATGCCGTCAGACGGGTGCTCCAGAGCCCGTACATCGGCGTCACGCCCGGATCCATCATCGCCATGGATACGAGGCGAGCCGCAGGCGAAGAGTGGGATGCGATCATCGAGTCCGCTGTGCCCGATGGCGGGCACCTCGCCGCCCTGCTGTCAGAGCCATCCTGGGCGACAGCCACGCCAGCACCGAGCGGGCTCTGGCACATCTGGAAGACGCTCCCCTGGCTCACAGCCATCGCAACCGATGACGACAACGTCGAGGATCGAAAGGCATGGACCGCGTTCGCCCAGGCGCTCGACAGACTCGCTGAACGCGCCCCGAAGGCAACCCTGGTCGACCACGAGCGTCTTGTCGGCCATTCGGACTTCGAAGCCGATCCGCTCTTCGATTTCAGGCTTGGCGACCTGCGAGGTGTCACCATCACAACCCTCCACCGCTCAAAGGGCACTTCGTTCGATGTTGTGTACATCGCTCAGGCGAACGAGGGAACATTCCCAGATCTGCGGGCGACCGACTCCCTCCTCGGCTCCAGACATCTCAATCCACACCTCCCCGTTGATGCCGGCCCCTACAGGGCCTTCAGGCTCGATGAGGAGCGAAGACTCGCATATACCGCGATGACAAGGGCATCAGTCAAAGTCGTGTGGACGGCAACAGCTGCTCAGAGCGGACATGGGACCCGACCAAGCCGATTCCTGCCGCTGGTCGCGCCGGTGACCGACCCCGGCCACGACACGGCACCACTCACCCGCCGATCTTTCGAGGCGATGCTCCGGCGCACGCTCAGGGACCCTGAGGCGCTCGATGCAGACAGACTTGCCGCTTCAACCGTATTGGCGAACGGACCCGAGCACGGACTCGGTGAACCACTCGAACGTTATGGAACGAAGCTCCACGGCCCTGATGGTGACATCGTGCCCGACGAGTTGAGGATGTCACCGAGTCAGGCGAACGGCTATCTCGACTGTCCGAGAAAGTACGCCGTCGATCGATACCTCATGACCCGGTCCGAGGAAACGGATCACATGCGCTTCGGCTCCCTCATCCACAAGGTCCTCGAGGAAGCTGAACGCGAAGCCTCACAGGACGGTCGTGAGCGTGCGAATGCGCAGGAAGCAAACGCATGGCTTGACCGCGTATGGGACGAGTACGGGTTCGGCGACGATGCTGTCGGTGGGGCCTGGAGGCGACGGGCAGTTGGAATGCTCAGCGACATATACCGTCTGTGGCCATCATCAGGACGACCTGTCGGATTCGAAACGGCACTCAAGATGACCGTCGAAGGCACACCGTGGCTCGGGAGGGCAGATCGCATCGAGGCGAAGGGATCGAACGTCTTCGTCGTCGACTACAAGACGGGAGGCCCCGTCACAAAAGCCGAGTCTGCAGAATCGATCCAACTCGGCTACTACGCAATGGCAGCTTCGGAGAATCCCGAGATCACCAAGCACGGCGAGGTCGTCGGAGCCGAGTTCTGGTATCCCAAGATCACGAACAAGAACTCCATCGGAACACGTGCCTTTGACATGGCGAACCTCCCGATCGTGAGAGAGTGCATGGTCGATGTGACCCGCGCAATACACGCCGAACAGTTCACTCCAACCCCTGGCCCGCAGTGCGAGTCCTGTGCCGTGGAACTCGTGTGCCCCGCACGTCAAGCAGGTGAGGAGGCGTTCGCATGACCAAGGGTTTTCATCCAACACAGGAGCAACGTCTGATCATCGAGTATCCGGCCGAGCCGCTGCGCGTCGCTGCTGGGGCAGGCACGGGCAAGACAACGACAATCGTCGAGCGCATCGCACACCTTGTCCGCCAAGGTCTCGATCCGGCGAGGATCCTCGGCGTCACATTCACGAACAAGGCGGCCGATGAACTCAACCAGCGAGTCCTGGCCACACTCGGGCTCGAGGATGCGGACCGGGTCCCGGAAGTATCGACATATCACGGTTTCGCGGCATCGATACTCGACGAGTTCGGTGTCCATGTCGGATACAACCGTTCATCGATGCTGATGGACGACGGACATCGTTCCGAACTCGCTGTACGGGTACTGCGCGAGGTGGGATCCGCCGACCTTGATCTCACGTCGCTGCCCTCGCGCCGAAAGGAACTGCTCTCGCTCGCGGCAACGATCACAGACAACCTCGTCGATATTGATGAGATCAGGCGAATCGCACCACCGGATCCCGACGATGTCGCCATTGAAGACGCAGACGACGTCACGAGATCCTGGTCGAAGAGGCTTGCGTTGACCGATGCAGTCGTGCACTACGAGGCCGAAAAGCGAAGACTCGGCCTCATGGAATATGGTGATCTGATCAGATTCGCGGTCCAAGTGGTTCTCAAGGCACCAGATGTCGCAAGCGAGATCGGCTCCCGATACGACGCGGTGGTTCTCGATGAATACCAGGACACCGACCCGGCGCAGAGACAACTCCTCACCACGCTGTTCTCCACAAGAGTGCCCGTCGTAGCGGTCGGCGACACCGATCAGACGATCTACGAGTGGCGTGGAGCGTCTGCGGAGAATTTCGCTTCATTTCCTCGCGATTTCCCCCGGAGCGACGGATCCGACGCAGAGACGCTGCCTCTCAGTGTGAATCGACGTTCAGACCAGCTCGTCCTCGATCTTGCCAATGGCATCCATGACAAGCTGCCTCATGTCGAGGGCGCGCTCCCGCTTGTGCCTGTGGAGGATGCAGGGCAGGGAGAAGTCACCACAGCGTGGTTCGATACTGAACGATCCGAGGCTGAATGGATCGCAGCCGACATGGGGCTCCAGCATGAAATAGGGATCCCATGGGGCCACGTTGCCGTGCTGTGCAGAAAGCGTGCGCATTTCAAGCCGATCATCGAGGCGCTCGCTGCAGAGGGAATCCCGTTCTCCGTTGCATCGATGGGGCAACTCCTCGAAGTACCCGAGATCGCTGATCTGCTCGCGTGGCTCCGCGTCATCGATGACCCGACGGACGAAACCTCACTACTGCGCATCTGGATGGGTGGCCGGTTCAGACTCGGCATGGCATCGGTCGCGAGGCTCCGCTCGTGGTGCGGACACGAGAAGAACCGCTCTCTCTTTGACGCGGCGATCAGCCACGACGAGGTGCCCGGACTGACGCGTGAGGCGAACGAACGAATGGCGACATTCCTTGCCCTTCATCAGACGCTCGTCAGCGGGAGTCAGGTCTCCTCTGTGGCCGGCACGATCGAAAGCGTGATCCATGAGCTTGGTTTCTGGGACGAGGTAGCCGTCCTCGACAAGGGTCAAGGGCTCACGGCGAAACTCAATCTCGGTAGGTTCACAGACCTCACTCAGCGGTGGCGCCCGTTGGAAGGCTCACCGACCCTTGGCAGGTTCCTCCGTTACCTCACAGCGCTCGATGAATCGGGCAGAGCAGACGAACTCGCGGCTGCGATGCCCGCTCATGCAGACGCGGTGTCAGTCATGACCGTCCACGCGGCGAAGGGTCTCGAATGGTCAAACGTATATGTTCCCGCGGTCGCAGACCAGGTGTTTCCCGGCAAGGCCGTGGCTCTTGACGATCCAGATCGCAGAGGCCAGCTCCTGCCATACGAACTCAGGCTCGACAGCCACATACACGAGTCGGCCGCAGCCAGCACGGGCAGGGAGCGTCAGGAGATCCTGAAGGCGAGACATCTCGACCAGGAATGGCGGCTCTGCTACGTTGCGGTGACACGGGCAGCAAAGCGGATTGCGCTGACAGGACATGGGTGGGATGGAGCGCTGAAGAAACCACGCACGCCGTCCGCGCTCTGGGAAATGGCACATGCCCTCGATGACTCCGCCGAGGGCCCCATGGAGACCGTGTCGGAAGCACAGCCAGAACCCTCGCCATTCACCGCACCCATGGTTCCCCCTGATCCGCTCTTCGAACAGGGCCCGGCTGCGGCCCTGAGACGCACCGTGCGGGAGCCAGAATGGATCGCCGGGGAGTATCCCGAGCTCGCTGCAGCTGTGAGCGAGCGCGTTGCTCAGCTCGAGCTTGCAATCGACGACCTTGCCGAACCTTGCGCCGTGGAACCGCCGCGTCGATTCACTGCTTCGGTGACCAACCTCGTGACCCTTTCCTCGTGTGCGCAGAAGTTCAAGTGGATCCACCATGATCGACTCCCACAGAAACCCCGCAGATCCGCGGCATTCGGCACAGCGTTCCATAGGCGCATCGAGCTGCACAATCTCGGAGTGATCGCATTCGGGGATCCGGACACTGAGACATATGACGCAGATTCGGAACCCGGCGCTCAGCCGTACGAATACGCCGATCCCTGGCAGCTGTTCAGCGAATCTCGGTTCTGGAAGAACACACCGATTCATGTGGAGGCGCCGTTCGAGATCTCGGTGGGTGAGGGCTCAATACGCGGCAAGGTGGACGCCATCTACGAAACCGAGGCCGGCAGATGGGAGATCGTCGACTACAAGTCAGGTCGCGATCGCGGTGACGCCGCACGTATGGTTCAGTTGGAGGCATATGCCATCGCGGCTGTCGACGGTGCGCTGTCCGGCACACCCCCTGAATCGATCGATGTCACCTTCGCCTACTTCGGAGGTGACCTGCTCACCGAGATCACGGACACAGTCGACGAGCAGTGGCTCGATCGCGCCCGTGGGCACGTCGAGGCTCTTGTCGACATCGGCATCAACGGCCCGTTCGATCCGCAGCCGTCGGGGGACTGCCGATGGTGCGACTTCCTCCACCTCTGCCCCGTCGGCCAACAGGCGACGGAGCGCTCTCAGACGACCTGACCCTCTACGACGTCCAGGACGATCGTCACGGGTCCATCGTTCACGAGCTCTACCTCCATGTGCGCTCCGAATTCGCCCTCAGCAACGGTGATCCCGAGACGTCTGAGGCCCGAACAAACAGCATCGATGAGACCGACGGCATCATCCGGTGTCGCCGCATTCGTGAAGGATGGCCTTCTTCCCCTCCGAATGTCCCCTTGCAAGGTGAATTGGCTGACGACGAGAACACTTCCGCTGATGTCCGATACCGATCGGTTCATCCTTCGCGCATCGTCAGGGAAGACTCTCAGCCCTGCGACCTTGCGCACGAGCATGTCGACATCGGGCATGCCATCACCCACGGCAACACCGACGAGTAACACCAAGCCGATACCTATCTCACCAACGGTGACATCGTCAACGGACACGCGAGCCTGAGACACCCTTTGGATCACCGTTCTCACTGCATCTCCACCGTTGATTCGCAAACGGAACCTACACTCGCTGCGATGATTCGATCACTCCTCCTCTCGGTTGTGCGCGGTTTCGTGATGGGTGCCGCAGACATCGTCCCGGGTGTGTCCGGTGGAACGATCGCCCTCATCTTTGGTATCTACGAGCGGCTCATAGCCTCGATCCGAGCAGGCTCATCGGCCCTGGGCCATCTGCTGAAGGCGGACATGGCGGGTTTCAAGCGTTGGATGAACCAGGTCGACTGGCTGTTCATCCTCCCTCTCGGTATCGGCATCCTGTCTGCGGTCGTGGCCCTCGCCCACATCCTGAAGCGTCTACTCGAAGAGCAGGCTGTCGTCATGGCTGCACTCTTCATGGGACTCGTGGCCGGTTCCATCGTGGTTGCATGGGCGATGCTCAAAGTGCGAGAAGCGAGACACACCTGGATCGCGTCTGGCTTCGCTCTCGTCATCTTCGTCGGTCTCGGCCTTCGCGGAGGCACAACAGAAGACACGGTCGCCCAGATAAGTGATCCGCAACTGTGGGCCTTCTTCCTTGCCGGAGCACTCGCCATCTGCGCGATGATCCTGCCCGGAATATCCGGTTCTTTCATCCTCGTCCTTCTCGGTATGTATGGCCCGCTGCTCAGCGCGGTGACCGACAGGGACTTTCTGTTGCTCGGGGTGTTCATGGTTGGCACAGTTGTCGGCCTGGCGCTGTTCTCCCAGATACTGCACAAGGCGCTCATGCTGCACCACGACACCGTCATGGCCGCCCTTGTCGGTCTGATGGCTGGCTCGCTTCGCGTACTGTGGCCATGGCCCGCCGGGATCGGCTCGACCGCAATAGGGATGCCTGACGTCGACATTCTTCTCGCGTCTGTGAGCGCTGTCGCAGCTTTCGTGATTGTCATCGCGGTTGCCCGTTTTGCACAGCGACTCGAGACCACGGACCACCCGACCTCAGCGACCGCCTGAGGTCTCTTCGGTTTGAGTGAGCGGAAGCCTTGGAGACAGCACGCGGAACAGCACAGGGCTCAGGATCGCCGTGACACCAACCAGCAGCACTGCACCGGCAGCAAGGCCTTCATCGATCACACCGATCTGGATGCCGACCTCTGCCAGCGCGATGATCACGCTCAACTGGCCTGCGAGAAGCACGCCGGCACCGAGACTGTCGCGCAGCGTCAGCCCGCGCATCATCAGGAGTGGTGCAGGGACGAGCTTCGCACCGATCGCCACAGCAATGATCGCGAGCGCTGTGACGAGCACGGATGTGTCGGACAAAGCATCGACGGGGAATTGGACTCCGACCGATATGAAGAATATCGGGATGAGGAAGCCGTAGGAGAATCCCGAAAGGCGCGCTTCGAGGTCACCCGAATTCCGGAACACGAAAGCGAACATCGCACCTGCCATGAACGCTCCAAGGATCGGGTCCATACCGAGAGCAAGCGCGAGACCGACGAACACGAACAACAGCGCGAGACTGAACCGAATACCAAGTTCATCAGGGTCATCGCCGGTGAACAGTCGTTCAGCCCGCTCGGGGTACCACCATGCAAGAGACCGCATCAGCCACAGAGCAACGAGGAGGATCGACACGAACAATGGCACGGCAAGGAGCTCGATTCCCCAGCCGCTCTTGACCCAGACAGCGAACACGATGATCGCTGTCGCGGCGAGGAATTCGGCAAGGATTCCGATGACAAGCGTGATCTGCCCCTGCTGGCTTGCCGACCGGTTCGCTGCCCGGAGCGCCGGAACGATGATCCCGACGGATGCCGCGGACACCAGCAGGGTGAGGAACACTCTCTCATTGGTGCTGCTGAGCCCGACATACCCAAGACCCAACCAGGCAAGCGAGACCACAAGGAGGTAGAACGCAAGGCCGAACAAGATGGGCCCCCGCCCCTCTCGCTCGAGTGACGTGAAATTGATCTCGAAACCGGCGAGGAACATCAACAGGAACAAACCGATCTCGGCAAGTACCAGAATGAAGCCCTCAGACGTGGTCTCAAAACCGATGATGCCGATCACGTGGGGACCGATAAGGACACCGAACAGGATCTCAAGCACGACGCCGGGAAGTCCCAGTCTGCGAGCCATGAGCGGTAGCAGGAACGCCGCAAGACCGATCACGATGAAGGTCGTTGCATTCGGTAGAACGCCCTCAGCCGCTACCGCCAGGATGATCAAGTCAGGCCTCCGCTGGAACGAACAGGACGGATCCCTCTCCCCGACTCGCTGCCCAGACAGCTGTTCCGGGACGAACCATGCTGACCCTCCCCTTCGGCATGGATACGACGAGAAGCGAACGAGAGCGTGTCATCCCGGCCAGGATCTTCACCGGGTTCCCCCGCACGACATGGCGTTCAACGTGCACGTCCTGCACCGAGGCCTCCCTCCGAAGCCACGCAGTCGCGTTTCGCTTCTCCATGAGGTCATCCGCCCCCATGAACACCGGGCTCGCAACTGCGACACCGATGACCGTGCAACCTGCCCTTCTGGCGATATCGATCGCCGCTCGACCGGCAGTGTCACCAGAGATCGTGCGTCTGGCAGGGGCGATGATCTCGTCGAAAGCCGGTTCGCCCTTCGAGAGAAGCACCGGGACATCTGCCTGGCCCAGTCTGTTCAGTATCGAAGGAATGGCTGAATATGGGCGCCTTGGTGATTGAGGCTGCATCGGTGCTGCGATGACTCCGACGCTCTCATGAGCTGCGACATCCATGACGCCATCGATGAGATCGCCAGCCACCGGTCTGCGAGACACCTCTACGCCGAGATGCTTGGTGGTCACAGTGCTGAGAACAGATGCCAGCATCTCGGCATCCTGCACGTTCTTGATCGAACCAGGGTCGCGATGAACGACGATCAGGCCAACGGCGTTCGTGTTCCTCACGAAGTACGCGGCTTCTGTTACCACACCGTCTCGCTCCCCGGAGTCCTCCAACGCGACAACGACGTACTGGCCGAAGTCGAGCGGGAACCTCGAGACACCGCCCGCGAAGGTTCGAACGACCTGGGCGAAGTTCGCGGCTGCGCCAACCACGGTCACACGATCCCCTGTGAGGAGCTTGGTCGTGCCGTGTGGAACGACGAGTTTCCCTTGTCTGAGGATCGCAGCGACAACCCAGAGCTCTGAATGGATCTCCTTGAGCGCCTTGCCCTGTACCGGTGAGTCCGGCGTGATCTCGAACTCGATCGCTTCAGCTTTCCCATTGGCGAAAGTCGTCGATGCAACCTTTCGAGGTTCCATGGCCATCTCAAGGCCCCTCGAGGACAATGAAGCGGGCACGATCACTTCTACGCCCAATGCTCTGTACTCCTCGGTCCTCGAGGGTGATCTCACGAGACCAACTATCTGGTCCACGCCCGAATCTCTGGCAATGCGGGCCACTTCGAGATTGACATCGTCATGAGCAGATGCCGCGACCACGACGGCCGCGCTACCGATATCCGCACGATTGAGCGTGAGAACGCTCGATCCATCACCGACGATCGTCTCCAGGTCCCTCAGCTCGGAAGCCTCAGCCAACCGTGCTTCGTCAGGGTCGATGAGCACGATCTCCCAGTTGTCGCCAAGCCTTCGGACGAGGTCGCGTGCGGTTGCACCCGCGCCAACGATCACAGCTCGCATCTGTCCTCCCGGTCACCAGACGGCACAAGCGGCATTATGACGGTCTCTGCCGGCTGTTCACAGGAAACGATCCATCAGCGCACCGCCATGACCCCATCGGCGATCAGCGCCTCGAACTGATCGGTGTTGACTCCTGCGCTCGCCAACACAATGGATATGTCACCGGTGCCCGGATCCACTGCTTCACGCGGCATCGGTCTCGATTGGTTCTGGGGATGCAGAGGCGCTTCGGACATCGAGAGAATCGGCGTGACACACGCATCGGTTCCGTCGAAAACGCCCTGCCAGTGGTCCCCGTCCTCAGATGCGAACGCGTCAGCAAACAGAGTCGTGAGATTGGACCAATTCTCGGGATCGAACCGATTCGGTAGCTCGTGCTCGACAAAGCCGAGACCCGTGACGAACGAGGTGTAGAAGACAGGCTCAAGGGCTCCGACCGCCATGAACCGGTCGTCCGACGTTCGGTAGGCCCGGTAGAAGGGCGCCCCTCCGTCGAGCATGTTCGACGAACGCTCCTCGACCCACATGCCGAGTGTGGCAATGTCCCTGATGGGCGCCATGAGCGACGTCACGCCGTCGATCATGGCAACGTCGATGACCCGACCCCTTCGGGTGCGGGTCCGCTCCACGAGTGCGGAGAGGATGCCAACGACAGCGAACATCGAGCCACCGGCATAATCTCCGAGCAGGTTGAGTGGTGGGATGGGGCGGTCCCGGTCGCCGATCGCTGCCAGGGCACCGGTGAGGCCGATGTAGTTGATGTCGTGACCGGCCATCTCAGCGTATGGTCCGTCCTGGCCCCACCCCGTCAGCCGTGCGTATATGAGCCCCGGATTTGAATCCGTAAATCGCTCAGGACCCACGCCGAGGCGCTCGGCAACACCAGGCCTGAAACCCTCGAGCACGACGTCGGCGGTGTCGATCAGCGATCGAGCGACCTCCTGGCCCGCCTCAGACTTGAGATCGATCGCGATCGTCGTGCGCCCCCGAACACCAAGGTTCACCAGTTCATCGGGCAGGGCACTGGTTCGAGCGGAGAGTCGATCGATGCGAACGATCTGACATCCGAGGTCGGCGAGCATCGTGCATGCAAACGGTCCAGGGCCAATGCCAGCCAACTCGATGACACGATGACCTGCCAAGGGAGCCTCGGGCTGGGCGGTGCTCACAGCGACCCGACCCGACTGACGACAAGGTCGAAGAATCGATCGGCATCGACATCCGTCATGACCACGGCGTTCGGTGGTTGGCCGTCGACCTCGAATGTGTTGCCGATCGACGCCTCGTTCCCGTGATCGATCGCCACATGTGCGCCATGGCCAGAGAAAAGGGATGGATCGACGAGGTAGGCGATCACACAGGGATCGTGTAACGGGGCGCCGGGGATGTCGTACTTGTCGACGTCATGGCGCTCGTAGAACCTCAGCATGCCTACCGCTGCCGCCGTCACAGGTGTCCCGAACTCCTCGAGCGCCTCGACGTGCTCTGGCAGCATCAGTGCCCTGTGTGTGACATCGAGGGGAAAGATCGTGATCGGGGCACCAGATGTGAACACGACATGGGCAGCGTGAGGATCGACATATGCGTTGAATTCGGCGAGTTCGGTTGTGTTCCCTGGTTCGTCGAATGCGCCACCCATCCAAACGATCTCCCTGATCCTGGGAACGATGGCGGGTTCCTTGATGATCGACATTGCGATGTTCGTCAGTGGCCCGATCGGACACAGCGTCACGGAAGCGTCCTCAGAACCAAAGCAGCGTTCGATGAGTGCGTCGATTGCGTGTTGAGGCTCGGGGCCGGCAGAGGACGTCGGCAGCTCTGCTCCGTCGACGCCGCTTGGGCCGTGGACATACTCAGCCGTGTAGAGGTCGCGCAACATGGGTCGTTCGCATCCGCGATACACGGGCACATCTTCACGACCTGCAAGAGAGAGCAGCCCGAGCGAGTTCTCCGTCACAAGTGGTTGGGGCACGTTGCCGGCCACCGTCGTCACAGCGTCGAGCCGCAATTCGCTTGATGCAAGGACGAGAAACAGCGCAATGGCGTCGTCCTGGCCCGGGTCGGTATCAAGTATGAGAGTTCGTGTGGTCACTGTGCCTTCTTTGTCCTGCGTCCCATGTCCGAGCGTGTCGGCATGGCAGTCCTCGCACCCATACCCGTTGTCGCAAGGGCTCCCGCGCGCGTTGCCCAGGCAACGGCATCGACGGTATCTTCGCCGCGATCGAGAGCCTCTGCGAATGCACCACAGAATGCGTCCCCGGCACCGGTTGCGTCGACCACCTCGACCTCCGGTGCCTCCACCCCGGATGTCCCGAGGGGGGTCATGATCGTTGCTCCTGCAGCTCCGAGCGTGGTAATGACGATCGGCACGGCAAGTTCGCCCCCTGATTCCAATGCGACAGACCGCTCGTGCTCGTTGACGATGAGAACATCGAGCTCCTCGGTCAGCTCGACGGGGAGCGCCATCGCCGGCGCGGCGTTGAGTACCACCGTACCTGTGGCGATGGTCGCTGCCTCGATGACGGTGGCAAGGGGCACTTCGAGCTGGAGGAGAACAATGTCCGCTCTCTCGATCAGTGCTCGGGACTCGCGGGTGAGCCCAAGGCGGCCATTCGCCCCTGGGTGGACGGCAATCGTGTTCTCGCCGACATCGTCAACCGTGATCAGAGCGACTCCGGATGTGAACCCATGAAGCACATCTACCAGTGCTACATCGACTCCCTCCTCGGCAAGGGCCTCCAAC
>JAZFUH010000112.1:0-4114 GCA_036447125.1 Acidimicrobiia bacterium
AATCGTGGTGAACATCGACGACCGGAGGGTCGAAGGAGTGGACATCGTGATGATCGTCCTCGATGTCGGCGGAACCCTCATTGCAGGCTCATCGATCGTTGCCGCCGGCAGAGCCTTTGCACTTGGCAGAGCAACCTGGGCAGCGCTAGCCCTCTAGCCTCGCTACGAAGTCCGATTTCCGAAGTCCGACTTCGGTTTTTGGTTTTCGGTTTTCGGACTTCCCTTATCTATCCACAATTGAGGTTTTCGGCGCTATGAGTTCGACCACCACGTCGGTTGTCTTCGTTGTGGGGATCGGCTCCTTGTCGACCACTGCGGCGTGAACGGACGGTTCAACCTCTCCGGACAGGCCGAACGCTTCGCGATACTCGGCGACCCGGGCGAGAACATCCCGCACGAGCATGCGTGCGTGGTCGCTTTCGCCACCCTGGAGGGCTGCAATGTCTGCTTCATCGGTGGCGATGACTGTTGTGCCGGCTCTCCGAAGATCCTGGATCATGATCTCCTGGGTCATCTTGTCAGGTGAGAGGGCGGACAGACTTGCCACCACGACGGCATCAGCGCCCTGTGACCGAGCGATGTCAAGAAGTGCCTTGAATCCTGGCCGGTCTGCCGGAGCCGAAGCAGCATGATGATCCTGACAAATGGCGATCAGTTCATTCGAAGTGTCCGCTACCCAACGCCGAATGCGCTCGCTCTGGGCGAAGGCGGTGTCCGGGTCCGTTCTTCCCGGTGTCTGACGTATATAGCCTGCGATCTTCATTGTGCCCCTCCTGCCCTCAGATTATGGCACCAGCGCGATGAGTGGTCAATCATCGCCTGAGCGTGGTCGTCTATGGCAAGTTATCTGAGGACGAGTACCGGGCGCTTGGCCCTGCGCACGAGCTTGGCACCGGTTGACCCAAGGAGTCCCTGGAATGCCCCGTGTCCGTGGGAACCGATCACGATCGCATCGGCATCTATTTCTGCTGCCAGTTCCATGATCCCCGCAGTGATATCGGTTCCCTCTCTGGCTTGGGAGTCGGCTCTCCCGCCCAATGCACGGATCGCTTCGCGCACGGGTCTGCAGACCTCGACCCGCTTGTTGCCAAGGTACTGTTCGACGACAGCGTCATCACCGGGATAACTTTTCCTCATTGCACCGCCGGTATCCGGCGCACCGACGTACTCGGCGTCCGTGTCGACAGCTACCTGTTCTGGCTCGCCCCACTGTTCGCGCAGCTCAGAGACGAGCTGCCGAGGGATCGGGACGATCGTGGCCACTGTCGTCTCTCCATCGGGACCGGCAAGCGCAAATGCGAACTTCGCTGTTTCATTGATGTCGCTGCTTCCGTCCGTGGCAACCAGTATGTGCATGAGAGAGCCTTCCTGTGAATCTGCTGGACGTAGACGATAGACGGTAGACGGAAGACCGGCGGTCTGCCGAACATTTGCGAACAGGTCGCTCGCTGCCCTCCCTGGCATCTGGCATCTGTCTTCTGGGCACGTCGGGGAGCCATTGTGTTGACAAGTGTCATAGAGTGGGCCATAGTGGGACCTTGTGGGAGACATCCCGTGACACATGGAGAGACCGAAACATGTTCCTTGGCGAATACAGCCATTCACTCGACGAGAAGGGGCGGGTTGTGATGCCCTCGAGGTTTCGTGCGGGACTCGAGGATGGATGCGTCGTGACCAAGGGTCAAGAGCGGTGTCTCTATGTATTCCCGATGGATCGATGGGACGAAGAGGTGCAGCGTGTGCTCAAGCTTCCGAGAACGGATCGTCGCGCACGAAATTATTCTCGCTCATTCTTTGCATCCGCATCGAGTCAGTCCCTCGACAGCACCGGTCGATGCCAGATCCCCGAGTCGCTGAGGACCTACGCAGGATTGTCAAAGGACGTGACTGTCGTCGGAGTTGCGGATCGTGTCGAGATCTGGGACACGCCGACGTGGGAGACCGTCGCTGCTGAGGCAGACGAATACTACGCCGCGATCGAGGAGGTGCTCTCGGGGGAAGGGATATGACAAGCAACAGATCGAAGGTTCGATGTGGGCTGGCTCGCGGTCAGTCCCCCGGATGCCATAGGGAAGGCCCCTTACTCCGCCCGCTTCCTCTTTGGCGCCAGCGCTCCGGGGGGCTGACCATGGATCAGCCCACACCACACGACCAGATCTACCACATACCGGTCATGGTCCCAGAGGTGTTGTCCTGGATGGAGCCTGCGGCCCACGGATGGATCGTCGATTCCACGTTTGGTGGGGGAGGACACAGCCGTGCGCTCCTTGACCGATATCCGGATGTTCGCGTCATCGGTATCGACCGTGACCCCGATGCTGTCGACGAAGCACCAGATGATCCGCGACTGAGAGTCGTTCAGGCCAACTTCCGCGACATCGATGAGATCCTCGGCCGATCAGAGTTTCCCGACCGGGTCGAGGGCATCCTTCTGGATCTCGGTGTGTCATCTCATCAACTCGACACGGATGCCCGTGGTTTCTCGTACCACGGGTCGGGTCCACTCGACATGCGCATGGGTCCGGACGCGGACAGAAGTGCTGCGGATCTTGTCAATAGCGCAGACGAAAGCGAACTCACGTCGATCTTCAGACGATACGGCGAGGAGCGTCATGCGCGACGAATCGCGGCGGCGATCGTTGCTGAGCGACCCTTCCACGAAACGACCGGCCTTGCAGCGTGTATCGCTGGTGCAGTGCCCGCGGCAGCCCGACGGGGAGGTCACCCGGCACGGAAGGTGTTCCAGGCACTCAGGATCGCCGTCAACGATGAACTCACAGGACTCCGAACATTCATGGACGCAGCGTTCGAGAGGCTTGCCACGGGTGGCCGGTTCGTCGTGATGGCCTATCACTCCCTCGAGGACCGCATCGTCAAGCGAGCATTCGTTGATCGAGCAAAAGGGTGTATCTGTCCGCCTGAACTACCGGTGTGTGTCTGTGGTGAGAATCCGGATTTCAGGATTCTGACGCCGAAGGCGGTGCGGCCAACAGCCGTGGAGATTGAAGACAATCCGCGATCGCGCAGTGCCGTGCTGCGCTGCGGGGAACGGGTCTCATGACCGCTCAAGCCATCCCTTACGGGGACCGCCGGTCCCGAAGTGTCGAAGGCGATCAGACAGATGTTGCCGGACCCCGGATCTTCTCTCTCATCTTCTTCGTGCTTGGGGTGGTTGCGATCTTCTTTTCGATGATCTTTCTCCGTATCTCGCTTGACGAGACAGCGTTCGAACTCGACAGGACCGAGACGGAGATCGCCGTGGAGCAGTCACGACAGCTGGATCTTCGATATGACCTTGCCGGGCTCCAGGATCCCCTGAGGATCGCCACGCAGGCTCAACGGATCGGGTTGGTATACCCCCGGGAGCGCATCTCCATCGTGATGGACACGTTTGTTCCCGATGTGCAGGTTCTGGAACTCGACGCGCCCGTGAGAGCCATGACAGGTGATCGTCCGTGATGACGAAGGTATGAATGCCCACATCTGGAAGAGGGGCGACCTGCGTCTGCTCCTCGTCGGATTCGTGTTCATTCTTGCGTGGGGCGGCATCGGATACAAGCTGTTCGACCTCCAGGGCAGCCAAGCTCTCGCGAACGCTGAATACGGTTTCGACCAGCGCATACGCGAGCGGGCCATCGATCCGCCGCGCGGAACGATCTATGACAGGGATGGCATCGAGCTGGCGATGACGATCGATGGATACAACGTCGTGGTCGATCCCATGCTGATCGATGACCCGCAGGTTGCGGCAACCGTCCTGGCACCCTTCTCGCCGGATTCGTATGAAGATCTCCTTGCTGCACTCGTCGAGGGTCAGGCCGACGATCGCAGGTACCTCGAGATCGCCATGCGAGTCAACGCCACCACAAAGGAGGTCATCAGAGCTGCCGTAAAGGATGCCGAGATCTCGGGCGTGTTCTACAGGGATCAGCCGCTCCGTGTATACCCGGCCGGTTCGATCGCCGCCCAGGTGATCGGCCTCCTGCGCCTGGATGACAACTCTGGCATCGAAGGTCTCGAAAGGACATTCGACTCAGAGCTCAAGGGTCGTCCGGGGAAGATCATCGTTGAAGTCGACCCCGGCGGACGTGTGATACCCCAGGGTGAGGTGCTC
>JAZFUH010000113.1:0-3650 GCA_036447125.1 Acidimicrobiia bacterium
GAGATCCAACATCAGGACAATTCGGCGGTCTTCACATGAAACACCCGACGATCCTCGACGTCGCCGAGGAGGCCGGCGTATCGAAATCATTGGTCTCGCTGGTCATGAGGGACTCGGAGAAGGTCAGTCCGTCGAGCAGGAAGGCAGTTCTCGCAGCGGCAAAGAAGCTCGGCTATCGCCCCAACGCTGCAGCACGCACGATGGTGAGACAGCGTTCCTATGTGGTCGGTATCTTGGTTTCGGATCTCCACAATCCGTTCTTCGCCGACCTGATCGACGGCATAGACACAGCGGCAACGAACGCTGGATACCGCTCGATCCTGACCACAGGCAACCGGGTCGCTGAGCGCGAAGAGCTTGCAGTCTCGACGCTGCTCGAGATGCGTGTTGATGGCCTCATTCTCGTTTCACCCGTGTTTTCCCGGGATTTTGCGGTCGAGGCATCAAAATCAGTGCCTACGGTCGTCGTCGGCAAAGCAACGAGAACGGCGACAGTGGACAGTGTCACCAACGACGACCGCCATGGGGCAGGGATGGTCGTCGATCACCTCGTTGAACTCGGGCACCGCCGAATCGCACACATCGATGGCGGTGATGGGGCTGGTTCCCAACCAAGACGAACCGGCTACGAGCGTTCGATGCAACGTCACGGGTTGGAAGGCGAGACCCGATCGGTAAAGGGTGGATTCACAGAAGAGGGAGGAAGAAGAGGGATGCGGACCCTCCTCGCCGAAGGTCCCACACCAACAGCAGTCTTCGTCGCCAACGACCTCGCCGCGATCGGTGTCCTCGAGGTGCTCGACAAGGAGGGACTGAGCGTGCCCGGCGGGATCTCGGTGGTGGGTTATGACAACACTGCAATGGCAGCCAATCACCGTCTCGGCTTGACAACCGTCGATCAGCCAAGGAACGAGATGGGGCACATGGCGGCGAGCCTTATCCTGACAAGAATCGACGAGAATCGCACCACCCCGAGGCACGTTGTCCTCTTGCCGAAACTGGTTGTCCGCGAGTCGACCAGTCCACCCTCCCCCTGATGGAGCCAACCATGAACACATCAACCATTGGATCGACGAACGAGAGCATTTCCATTCCTTGTACGCGGTCCAGGATCATCATCAGCCGGTGGCCCAAGGCGACTCACCCCGGTATCGATCCTGGCGTCCCCCAACAAGGCTGAGCCAGATCAAGAAAAGGAGCAAGCAACGTGTCTGAGATCATCTACAAGAGTCCAATACACGAAACGGTCACTGCGTATCCGACAGATTTCTGGAACGACTCGTGTTCCGTCGTGGAACTGGCCTACGCAATCGAACACGGCGCGGTGGGTGCAACGAGCAATCCGACGATCGTCGAGCAAGTGCTCAAGCAGGAACGCCATCTGTGGGAGGGCCGCATCCATGAACTGATCGCTGAAAACCCGACGTGGTCGGATGAGGATGTCATGTCCAAGATCTTCGAGGAGATCGCCCTCAAGGGCGCTGAACTCCTCATGGGTGTTTTTGAACGTGAGAACGGCAGAAAGGGACGCCTGTCGATCCAGACGAACCCCTCGTACTACCGCAACGTCGATGCGATGGTCGAACAGGCGGTGCGATACGACTCGCTCGCGCCGAACATGCAGGTGAAGCTGCCGGCAACGAGCCGGGGCATCGCAGCGATCGAGGAAGTGACATACCGCGGCGTGAACATCAACGCCACGGTCAGCTTCACCGTTGCCCAAGCTGTCGCGATCGGCGAGGCCGTCGACCGCGGTCTGCAGAGACGAGAGGCCGAAGGCTTGGCAACAGAGGGTATGACGCCGGTGACCACGATCATGGTTGGTCGGACCGATGACTGGATCGGGGTCGTCACAAAGAGAGATGGCATCATCGTGAGCCCGCAGTACCTGCCATGGGCAGGGGTTGCCGTGTTCAAGAAAGCACGGGAGATCTATCAGGAACGTGGCTTCCGCTCCCGTCTCCTTGCAGCGGCCTATCGCCACCACTTGCACTGGTCCGAGTTCATCGGCGGCGATGTCGTCCTCACGATCCCATCGAAGTGGCAGAAGCTGTTCAATAACTCGGCGGTGGAGGTGAAGAGCCGGATCGACGATGCTGTCGACCCTGGGATCATCGCGGAGCTCTATGACCGGGTCCCGGACTTCCGCAAGGCATACGACGAGGACGGCATGACGATTGACGAGTTCGACACCTATGGCGCCACCGTGCGAACGCTGCGTGGGTTCATCGCCTCATACCACGAACTGACCAGGGTCATCCGCGAGGACTTCATGCTCCCCAATCCGGACATGAAGTAGGCACCGAGGCCTGGAGAGAACACCGTGGTGATCGATGGCGTCGAGCGACAAACTTTCGCCGAGGAATTGGCGGTCGAGGCGGGGAACCTCGCGTTGTCCTATCTCGAACGAGGGGACATCGAGGTCCGATCGAAAGGCGTCCTCGATTGGGTGACGGAGGCAGACCTTGCGACCGAGCGGCTGATCCGACGACGGATCGGTGAGTCATTCCCCGATGACAATATCCTCGGGGAGGAAGGGGGCGGTGGTTCACCTCACGAGACCGGACCCAACACGTGGGTCATCGACCCGATCGATGGCACCACATGTTTCGTATCAGGCCTACCGAGCTGGTGCGTATCGATTGCCTGCATCGACGACGAGGACCATCCCTACCTCGGAGTTGTACGCGATCCCGTCGGCGCCGAGACCTTCTCGGCACTCGAAGGCAACGGGCTCACGATCAACGGTCGCGGCGTCTCGGTCCCGATCAGAGGGATCACAGAGGGCCTGGTTGGTGTAGGTCATCCGAGGAACGCACCCAGCAAGCCCACCCTGACGTTCCTCCAGAACCTGTTCGACGTGGGCGGTCTGTTCTACAGCTCCGGATCGGCTGCGCTCGGCCTCGCATACCTTGCTGCGGGGCGGCTGGTGGGATTCTTCGAATCCGACCTCAGGGCATGGGATGCCCTCGCCGGTGAGGTTTTGATCCGCGAGTCCGGTGGGTGGTCGACCAGATTCATGCGGGACGGATCGCTGACCACAAGCAAACCGGTGCTCGCGGCGAACCGGGGCAGCGCCTCGGCAATGTGGGGCATGGCGGCGGACCTGATGGAGGGATGCAGCGGCCCCGATCAGGACATCACGCTGTGAACCTGCACACAGCCCTCACCAGGACCATCTCGGCGTGATCAGGATTCTCGCCGTCGCCGACCAGGTGGACGAGGTCTTGAGCGGAGCTTTCTTGAAGAAGCTTCGACCCGATCTCATACTGGGATGCGGAGATCTGCCGTTTGAGTATCTCGAGTATCTCAGAGCAGCCGCCGAGGTTCCGCTGCTATATGTTCACGGCAACCACGATCCTTCACCCTTCGGCACGAAGGTCTCTGCGTATCTACCTCCTGAGTATTCAGCCCGGTCGCCGCTGCGCGCCGTGGGCTGCGTCAGCGTTGAGGATCGATGGGAGGATGAGTGCAGCTTGCGCATCGCAGGGCTTGGTGGCTCGATTCGCTACAACGATGGCGAGAACCAATACACTCAGAATGAGATGCGGGGTCGCGTGCGCCGGTTGGCCCGCCGAGCCCGGTACCGCCGATGGAGGGACGGGAAATCCGTGGACATCGTGATCACCCACTCACCCCCGCTGGATTGC
>JAZFUH010000114.1:0-2954 GCA_036447125.1 Acidimicrobiia bacterium
GACCCCGTCGGTTCTGTCGGACGTGGAAGAACCAGACCGAAGTCACCGCGGCGGGGATTCACTTCATTCAGGAAGACTCACCCGATGAGATCGGCGCAGCCATCCGAGGGTGGCGGGATCGACTGATGACCGGCGACTGACTTGATCGGTGCTTCCCCGATGTTTCGCAACGTGGTCAGCGCGGTACTGCTCGATGCCGAGTTCTACAACGAGGTTGCGGACGAACCCGGTCTGATCTCACAGGCAACGGCCGTGGTTGTGGTCGCCAATCTGCTCGGGGGCGTCGGCGCCGCTCTGGCCATCGGCTCGAATGTCATCGCTGGTGCCGCGATCGGTGTCGCGACGGGACTCGTTGGATGGTTGGTGTGGTCGGGTGTTGCGTTTGCAGTGGGCGTCCTCGTATTCGGCGGGGATGCGGACTACCCGGAGATGCTTCGGGTCATCGGATTCGCATATGCCCCCCTCGCCATCGGCATCATCCCCTGGCTCGGATTCGTCGGTGCGGCATGGGCACTCTTCGCTGCGGTCATCGCCATCCGTGAGAGCATGGAGTTCTCGACCGGGAGATCGATCGTAACGACGGCGCTTGGATGGTCAGCCTGGTTGGGTCTCGCCGTGCTGTTGAACGCGCTGCTGGGTTGGGACTTCTTGGCCACCTGGTCATGAAGCCTGGCAGTTGGCACGTGGGCATCACGCCGGTGTTTCTCCCCGACGCACGGTCTGCCAATCCTGTCGCCAGCTCTTGTCGGCCCGCCAGAACAACCAGGACGCCATCCCGATGAGGATCGGTGGGAGCAGGGTGAGTGCACGGAACAAGAGCACACCCGCAGCGATCAGATCCCTGTCAACCGGGACGCCGGGGTTTGCGGTCTGCCAGCCGAGCGTGAGCAGCCCGATCCAGCCAAGGTCAACGAGTCCGAGGCCGCCGGGACTCACGGGAATCATCACCAGGAATCGACCGAGGGCGAACGCAAGCACCATCCAGGGGATCGATATCTGGTCGGTTTCGATTCCCACCGAGTAAACGCTGACCGCGAAGAGTGCCGCCATTGCAAGGTGGTTGTTGATGGTTGCGATGGTCAGCCGCAATGCCCTGCTCTGGACGATGCTGTTCAAGTCGGTTCGGAACTGCATCACAGCAGACTCGAGGTCGGGCTTGTCGCGTCTGGTGATGCGAAATACCAGGGTTCCCATGCGGTCGATCCACTGAGCGAACCTTCTGGCATCCTTCTCACGACCAAGGATCTTGCTGAGGACGAGAACCATCACCACAACCGCGAGAATTCCCCCGATGGACACAAGCCACATCCATCCGAGTGCTTCTCCTGTCAAGGCGATCCCGAGGACGGCAAGAACCGGGAGTGAGATACGCAGAAGCCAGTCCCAGACACCTGCGCTGAGCATCCCAGCTGAGATGCTGGCAGGTGTGAATCCCCACGACATGTACATGGTGTAGTTGACGGGGAGAGCGATGGCCCCGCCAGACGGCACCGAATTGGTGATCGCGGTACCCGCCATGTGGTTGACAAAGGCTTCCCGAAGGCGGAGCGATACAAGCGCCTGGACAAGCACGAACGGGTAGGCCATGACGAACACGATGGAAATCGAAACGAGCAGTACCCACTCGCCGACACTGATTTCTCCGATGTACTCGAGTATCGATCCGTAGTCAGTGAGTCCTGGAAGCACAAATCCGAAGACAGCGACCAACACGAGCAGCGTGACCCCGATCGACATCGCCTGCTTCCACCACGGTCTGTGGGGTCTCTCCGGTACGCGCACATCTACTTCTCCGGTGTGTTCGGAGGGCTGGGACGCGTCCGGCATGTCTGGATTCTCCCTGGGTGTCAGGTGGTTTGGATGGGATCAGGCCAGACCGACAAGTGTCTCGCTCGCCTGCCACAGTCGATCGGCCTGGTCATCATCTCTCGCAAAACGTGTCGTCTTCTCGATCTTGCGATCCGTAAAGTAGATGCCCTCGGATATGTCGACTTCGGGTTCGGTGGCGAGCCAGACAATGGTGTCAGCACCCTCATCGGGTGTTCGCATCCACCGTTTTCCAAACTTCGTCGTGAGGCGTACGATCTTGGAACCACCACGGCCTCCAAACGACGTTCCGACGACCCCTGGATGGACCGCGAATGCCTGAACGTCCGGCCCGGTCCGTTCATTGATTCCGCGTGCGTGGAGAATGTTGGCGAGTTTCGAGTGCCCATAGACGTCCATCATCTTGTACCTGCGATTCTCCCACCCGAGATCATCGAAGAGGATTCCTTCCTTCGCATAGGTATGGGCCACAGATGACACGTTGATCACGCGTGTCGGACCCGTGTTGCCGAGCGATCCGCAGAGAAGAGAGGTGAGCAGGAAGGGACCGAGATGGTTGGTACCGAAGGTCATCTCATGCCCATCCGCGGTCTCCCTTCGCGATCCGAAGACATTTCCGGCGCTGTTGACAAGTACGTCGATCTGGTCATGTTCCTCGCGGAAGCGAATGGCGAAGTCTCGAACAGAGTCCAGGTCGGCGAGATCGAGCAGCCCAACGGCAACGCTCGCACCGGTGGTGGTTGCGATTGCGTTGGCCGCCGATCGACCACGATCGGCATGGCGTGATGTGATCGTGATGTTTGCGCCACGCTCCGCAAGTGCTGCTGCCGTTGCCATCCCTATCCCTGAGCTACCACCGGTGATAAGCACTATCTGGTTCTCGATCCTCCAAGTCATCAGGCGAGGCTAGTGCCGTGTCCGGCCCGCTTTCTCATGGTCCTCTTACCCTCTCGTCTTAAGCTGGCCCCGTGACTGGACAAGATTCACGCATCCTCATCGTCGAAGACGACCCCGCCGTACGCGAGGCACTCGAACGTGCGCTCGGTTTCGAGGGATACGAGATCGAGACCGCGCGCGACGGTGCGGTTGCGTTGTCGATGCTGCGGAATCACTCGTACGACCTGATC